>JAOPWG010000495.1 GCA_025965775.1 Modestobacter sp.
CCACTACTCCGCGGCTGCCTTCCCCGACCTTGCCGAGCTCATGGCCACCGGCCGCATCGACACCGTCCAGGTGCCCTACAACCCGCTGCAGCGCGAGGTCGAGCACACGATCCTGCCGCTCGCCGACAGCCCAGCCCGGCCGAGCTCGCGCCGCTGCGTCCCTCCGGCGTCACCACCTGGGTGCAGGCGCTCATCACGTGGGGCCTGAGCGACCCGCGCGTGCGCGTCTCGCTGGCCGCCACCGCCCATCCCGGCCGGCTCCCGGACAACGCCGCCGCAGGGTCGCCACCCTGGTTCGGGCCGCAGGAGCGGGCATACGTGCTGCGCCTGGCCGGAGCGCACTGACCAACCGGACAGCCGGCCCCGGCCCACCGGAGCGGCGGCTCTGCGGGACTCGACGTTCTCACGACCGGGCGCACGAGTTCCGTTGGCCCTGTCATGGTCAGGTGCCGCCGGACCCTGCCGCTGGGTCACCGGCTGCGGCGGTTGACCCGCAGCACCACCCCGTCGGCGCCGGCGATGACGACCAGGTTGCCGCGGCGGAACCGGGTCCGCGACGGCGTGTTCGGGTCAGGGGAGGCATCGTCGGGCGCGTCGAGGCAGCGCTGGATGTCGGCGTCGGTGACCTTCATGCCGGTCGCGGCCTCCGACGCGCCGCGGGTCATCCGCAGCCCTCCGGCCGGCCGGCGACTGCGGGCACGCAGCTGCGCCGCGGGGCGGGTGGAGGAGGGCGGCCACACGGAGGTGGGGATCGCTGTGTCCGTGGAGCTGTCGTCATGGTCGTCGCCGAACGACGGTGGGGCGAGGAAGGTCAGTTCAGGTGCGGTCATGTGGTTGTCCCAATCTTCAGCGGGCGGGGGCAGCCGGCCTCTCCGCGGTGGGGGCGCGAGTGTCGGGCGTCCGAGGAGCGACACGGACGGGCTCCGTCCGGCGATCGGAGAGCACTGCTCGAGCAGCCGTTTCCGCGTCGCGGCGCTGCCCGCTGCGCGTCGCCCAGCCCGGCCATCAGGTCGACGTCGCGCTCTCTGTGGTGCCGTCGGGAGGAATCGAACCCCCCGCATCGCCCATGCTCGACTGCCACGCCTAGCGGCGTCGTCTGTGTAGCGGTATGAACGCCGGCGCATCCAGGGACGGCACCGGGTACAACGGCAGGCGCCGGTGATCTCTTCCCTTGTCGCGGAACAGTCCGGGTCGGTCTGCCCGTCGCAGAGGTGCTAGGACGAGGCAGAGCAGCACCACCGAGCCGCGGTGGCACAGTCCGGACCACTGCCGGACCGGATCACCCGCAGTTCGGCCACATCCTCGACAACCTCGCCAAGCGTCCGGGGGCGGTGCTGCTCCGGGCGCCCACCGGCGCCGGCATCGGGTGCGGCCGCCGGAGCGGCCTGAACCGGCCGGCGGCCGCGTCGTTGTCGGAGCCGGGGCCGGTCACACGCCGGTCGCGCCGTCGATGCGCTCCCGGATGAGGTCGGCATGGCCGGCATGTCGGGCGTACCCGGCGATCATGTGGCTGTGGAGCAATCGCAGGACGCCCGGCGCGCACATCCTGCGGCGCACGCAGCAACGGCACCCGCAGCGTCGCGGACCCTGCCCGCCGGTCAGCCGGCCCCCTTCCGCTACCTCGCCGACGGTGGCCGCTGGTTCGACGACCCGCAGGCCGACGCCCATGATCAGGAGGGTCGCTTCCCATGCTCTGACCGCCGGGTCGGTGCGGCGGACTTGGCACATGGCCCAACGGATCCACCTGCATCGCAAGTGACCGGCCTGACCGTCCCCGTTGATCGTCGCCGCTCACATCGCCGCGGCGGCTGCCTTGATCGCCTCGCGGATGCGGAAGTAGGACCCGCACCGGCAGACGTTCTCGATGGCGTCGATGTCGGCGTCGGTGGGATGCTTCGTCCGCTTCAGCAACGCGACGGCGGCCATGATCTGGCCCGGTTGGCAGTAGCCGCACTGGGCGACGTCCTGCTCCAGCCACGCCTCCTGGACCGGGTGCAGCCGGTCGCCGTCGGCCAGCCCCTCGATGGTGGTCACCTCCCGGCCGTCGGCCTCGGAGGTGGGGACGACGCACGGGTTGACCGCCTGCCCGTCCAGGTGGCTGGTGCACGCCTTGCAGACGTCGATGCCGCAGCCGTACTTGGGGCCCTTCACCCCCAGCTTGTCGCGCAGCGTCCAGAGCAGGGGCAGGTCGGCGGGGGCATCGACGGTCACCGATTGCCCGTTGAGCGTGAAGCTGTAGGTCGGCACGGGGAGCTCCTCAGCGGGGGAAGGGGTCGAAGTCGACCGGGAAGGTGAGGGGGAAGCTGCGCGGCTTGCGCCCGGTGGCCCGCGCCCAGGCGTTGGCGATGGCGCCGACCGCGGCCGGGACGCCGAGCTCCCCGGCGCCGCCGGGCTCGCCGTTGGCCGGCATCACGAAGACCCGGACGTCGCGCGGGGATTCGGCCTGCCGGGTGTAGTGGAACTGTGAGTAGCTGCCCTCCAGCGGCAGTCCGTCCCGGATGTGCAGGCCGGCCCGCAGCGTCGTCCCGATGGCGTCGGTCAGCCCACCGAGCAGCTGCGACTCCAGCCCCCGCGGGTTGACCGGCCGGCCGACGTCGGCGGCGATCGTCGCCTTCGTGACCCGGGGCCGGTCCGGGTTGGTCGCGTCGATCTCGACCAGGCAGGCCGTGCAGGACTGGTACTCGGCGTGGAAGGCGATTCCCTGGGCGTGCCCGGCCGGCATCGGGCGGCCCCACTGCCCCTCGGTGGCGACCTTGTCCAGGACCGCGCGGGAGCGGTCGTCCTCGAGGAACTCGCGGCGGAACCGGTACGGGTCCTTGCGTTGGGCTGCGGCGAGCTCGTCGACGACGATCTCCTCGGCGCCGCGGGTGTTGGCCGAGTACACCGACCGCCAGCTGCCGGTGTGCATCTGCAGCGGCACCTCGGTGAGCGTCTGGGTGGTGATCCCGAAGTCGTAGGGGCTCTTCACCGTGGTGAGGAAGACCGTCTGGGCGAACGACAGGTTGCCGCCCACCGGCAGGCTGGCCGACATCGCCGTGAGGATCTCGCCGAGGCCGTGCCGGAAGTCGGTCTCGACGCTGGCCACCCGGTGCTCGAAGGTGAGCACCTGCCCGGCGGCGTGGGTGGCCCGGATCCTGTGGTGGCTGGCGGCGCGGGCGCGGCCGTGGCGCATGTCGTCGATCCGTGACCACATCAGTTTGACCGGTTTCCCGGCCTTCTTCGAGATACGGGCGGCCTCCAGCGCCGCGTCGAAGAACAGCCGCCGGCCGAACGATCCGCCGCCCTGGACGACGTGCACGGCGACCGCGCTGACCGGCAGCCCGAGGTCCTTCGCGATGGTCTCCTGGGCCACGATCGGCGACTTGAGCCCAGCCCAGATCTCGGCCTTCCCGTCGCGCACGTCGGCGATGGCCGAGTTCGTCTCCATCGGGGCGTGGCTGACGAAGGCGAAGTCGAACTCGGCGTCGACGTGCTGGGTGAGCAGCCCCGGGGCGGCGAAGGGGAGCGCGGCCGCGTGCAGCTTCTCCCGGATCGAGTCGTCGTCCTCGCCGTCGACCGTGCCCGGGCCCCAGGTGACCTGCAGGGCATTCTTCGCGTCCAGCGCCTGACCGAAGGTCTCGGCGAGGACCGCCACCCCGGTCTCGACGACGGCGAGGTCCACGACCCCGGGCATCGCGCGGACCGCGGCCTCGTTGTCCACCGACCGCACGGCGCCGCTGATCGTCGGCGGCCGCCGCACCATCGTCGGCAGCGCGCCGGGGGCGACGTCGAGGTCGAGGGTGTACGCCTGCCGGCCGGTGACCATCGCCCGGGCGTCGCGGCGTGAGGTCGGCGTGCCGACCAGCCGCTGCTGGCTCGCTGGTTTGGGGGTCGCGGTGCCCACCTTCAGCGACGGGGACGCCGCGGCCGTGCTCAGCTCGCCGAAGCCCGCGGTGCGCCCGCCCGGGCCGATCACCACACCGCCGGAGACGGTCACCTGCCCGGCCGGCACGCCCCAGCGCGCCGCGGCGGCAGCCACCAGCCGGGCCCGCGCGACCGCAGCCGCCGTGCGCACCGGCGTGTAGACGCTGCGGATGGTGTTCGAGCCGCCGGTGAGCTGGTTGAACACCAGCTCCGGTCGGGCATCGGCGAGCGTCACGTCGACCCGGTCGAGCGGGACGTCGAGCTCGTCGGCGATGAGCATGGCGACCGCGGTGGTGATGCCCTGCCCCACCTCCTCGCGCGGCAGCGCGAGTCCGACCCGGCCGTCCTCCCCGACGGCCACCGTGATCATGTTCGCGGTGGGGGCGGCGGCGAGGATGAGGACGTCGCCGAGATCGAGGACGTCGGCCGGCGCCGGGGGCGTGGGCACGGCGGCGCGTGCGACGGGCGGCGGATCGACCAGGGCGGCGGCGACCGCCAGAGTCGGCGTGGCCAGCAGGTAGGTGAGGAAGTGCCGGCGGGAGTGCCCGGCAGATGGGGAGCTGCTCACGTGGACCCTTCGGGAGCATCGACCCGCCCCGGTGGCGAGTACCCATGGTGAACGACCGATCATGAGTTGGGTCACGGTCGTTCCACAGCTGCCCCACGGGAACGGTGCCGTCGTGGAGCACATGCCGCGGTCGGCGGGAGTGTCCGGGTGTCCGCCGACCGGTCCGTCGTCCCCACGGTGCGCTGGGTGGTGCTCGCCCCGCTGACCGGAGGCATGCCGCCGGGTGGTCGGCCGCCGCCGACGACGGGGGAGCGGTGGTGGGCGCCGGCCGGTAGGTCCGGGGAGGCCTGCCACAAGAACGGCGACGAACGTCAGTGTGCTGACGACCAGGTCGCCGTGGCCGATATGCAGCTGGGACCACCGCGGGCGGGGCCCGGTGGTCGGGCCGCCCGTGGTGGTCGGACGCGAGGTGCGATGCCCGAACGGCGCGCGTCCCGGTCACCGCCCGATGGCGTGCTCGCCCAGGAAGTCGGTGACGAGGCGGAGCCGGTCGTGCGGACACTCGGTGGGCAGTTCGCCTGCCGCTGGGGGGTCAGCAGGTCCTGCCCGCCTCCCCGGTCGCGTACGGGTGCCGGCGTTCGGTGAACATCGAACGCTGGAAACCATCACATCGACCCGGACGGCCGAGGCCACCTGCTCGGGCGCGCGAGCGCCATCTTCTGCACCACCGCCGACCCGAACGACCAGCCCAGCACCGCCCCTGGGACCGCCAGGGCATCGAGCAGGGCTGAGGCACGGGCCGGGGCTCGGCTGCCGGACCTGTCGCGGGCGTCACCTGCCGGTGATGTCCTCCGCCGGGACCTGACGGGACGGGGCAGGGTCGTCGGACGGCACCTGCAGCGCGGTGGTCGCCGCCCGGCGGGGGGTGCAGCCTCAGCGCGTCCGGGGCTTCAGCGCTGTCAGCCGGTGATCGAGGTCGAGCAGGGCAGCCCGAAAGCAGCTGAGGGGCGCCGTGGCCACGCCCGCGCCCACCTGACCGCTGCCGTCGCGGTTGTGCAGGATGCCGGTCGTCACCTTCGGGGTGATGCCGTGCTCCACCACTCGACGGACGTCCACGCCGAGCGGGGTGCCGCGGCCACCGAATGTGGGCAGGGTGAAGCGGCTGGACCTGCCGACACAGACGCGACCCAGCTCATCGGTGAGTTCCGCGGCCGCCGCCAGGCCACCGACCAGCTGCCCGACGGCGGGGGAGCCGGCCGCCGCCGCCCCGCCGAGCCCGATCAGCTCGAGGACCGCGCTGTCGCCGATGTCCGGCGCGCTGTCGTCCGGGCCCCTGCCCGGGTGGTAAAGCGCGTGCCCGACCATCGGGGCGGGCGCCCGGAACCACTCCTGACCGCCCGACAGCTTGGCGCCGAACTCGGTGCCGTTGCGGGCCATCGTGGTCACGATCGAGGAGCCCTCGACCTGGCCGGCCCAGGCGGTGAGCGACCGCGCCGAGGCCATCGCCAGGGTGAGGAACAGCAGGTGGTTCGTGGACAGGTACCGGGCGACCTCCACCCGCCGGGGGTGCTCGGCGGCCATCAGGGACGGCAGCAGGTGCTTGATCAGCAGGTTGGTCGCCGCCTGGGTGCGCACGTGCACGTCGTCCCCCATGGCCACCGCCTGCGCCGCGATCGAGAGGACGTCCAGCGGGCCGCTGTCGCGCAGGGCCTCGGCCAGCACCGGTTCCACGGCCTCGCGCAGCAGCACCAGCCGCTCCACGGCCTCAGGGGTGTCGCGGCCGAACCAGGCGACATTGCCGGAGCCCTGCCCGAGCGGCGCCCAGGAGGAGAGCCCACCGGCCTCGAGCTCGACGACCCAGACCGGCGTGGTCGGGCCCATGACCGTGGCCATCGGGACCACGCCGCCGGACTCGTTCGCCGGGGCCAGGGTGATCTCGCCACGGGCCAGCAGTGCGTCCGCGCGGTCCACGTCCTCGGCCCAGCCCTCGGCGACGACAGC
>JAOPWG010000045.1 GCA_025965775.1 Modestobacter sp.
CGATCATCACGTCGGTGGCCCGGTTGATGCCGTCGATGAGGGAGTGCCGGCAGCCGTAGAGGTTGTCGAACTTGCTCTTGGTGACCGAGTCGTTGACGTTGATCGCCGGGAAGAGCAGGCGGCCGTCGCGGGCCAGCTCGTACAGGCGCAGGACACCGGTGGTGGTCTCCTCGGTGACGCCCTTGATGCCCGCACCCACCCGGGTCCAGCGCTGCTGGTCGGTGGTCAGGCTCTGCCGGAGCACGTCGAGGATGACTCCGTACTCCTCGGAGTCGGCCTCGGTCGTGTCGGGGACGACGCCGTCGGCCTCGAAGCGGGTGCCCAGGTGGACCAGCAGGGTGGCGTCCCCGCCGTCGTCCAGCAGCATGTTCGGCCCGACGACGGTGCCCTGGTCGTCGGTGAACTCGAACAGGCGCTGGGTGCACCACCAGTACTCCGGCAGGGTCTCGCCCTTCCAGGCGAACACCGGCACGCCGGTGGGCTGCTCGGGGGTCCCCTGGCCGACGACGATCGCCGCGGCGGCGTGGTCCTGGGTGGAGAAGATGTTGCAGCTGACCCAGCGCACGTCGGCGCCGAGGGCGACGAGGGTCTCGATGAGGACGGCGGTCTGCACGGTCATGTGCAGGGACCCGGCGATGCGGGCGCCGGCGAGCGGCTGCTCGTCGCCGTACTCGGCGCGCAGCGCCATCAGGCCGGGCATCTCGTGCTCGGCGAGGGAGATCTCCTTGCGGCCGAACCCGGCCAGGGAGATGTCGGCGACCTTGTAGTCGTCGGTGGTCAGTGCTCGGGTACCGATGGTGGCGGTCATGTCGCTCCAGTGTCCGGCCCGGCCGATGCCCTGGTGCCAGGACGGACCGGCGCCGTGCGGTCGCTGTGGGATGAGCGAGCATGCCGAGGCTTCGGCGGGGCTCGTGCCACTGCCCAGGGTACCGCCACCGGCGGCGGCGGGCCGTGACCCGATCGGGTCGCCCCTCCGTCGGCGCGCCGGGGACTCATCCGCCGACGGGCCCTCCGGGGTCGAGGACCGACACGACGACCTGCTCGTTGTTCACCGTGTACGCCTCGTAGGCGACCCGCGCACCGGTCGAGCTGAGGTGCTCCTGCCAGGCCCGGAACTCGTGGTCCTCCCACCCGGGGTAGTTGAAGAACTCGTCGAAGACCACGATCGACCCGGCGCACAGGCGGGGTCCCACCAGGTCGAGCACTGTCTTCGCCGACGAGTACAGGTCGCAGTCGACGTGCAGGAAGCCGACCGGACCGGGATGCGTCCCGAGGAAGTCCGGCAGCGTGTCGTCGAACCAGCCGACCACCAGTTCCGCCCCGGCAACGGCCGGCCGCCGGTCCACCGCGAAGGCCCCCTCACGGACGTGCGGCCGGTAGTCCTCGGGCAGGCCCTCGAAGGAGTCGAAGCCGTACACCTCGCCGTTGTCCCGGGCTGCTGCGATCATCGCCAGGGTCCGCCCCTGGAAGACGCCGAACTCCAGCGCCATGCCCTCCGCCGGGGCGATCTCCAGGGCGTAGCGCATCGTGCTCTCGGGGTCGGGGAAGCTCCGCGCCGTCGGCATCACCCGGACGGCGTACTGCGCCGAGGACAGGGCCGCGGCCCGCTCACCGGCCCCCAGGAGGTCCCGGCGCGCCCGGAACTCGGCGTCGTGGACCGCGTCGACCGCCCGGTCCACCTCGGCCCGCACCACCTGGGCGAGCCGGGACTCCAGGCGCGACTCCAGACGCGCGAGTAGCCCGGCGAGCGCCCGGTGCACCCGGTTGCGCACGACGCTGGGGAACCGCATCCGCGTCCGTCCTCTCGTCCCGACCTCTGCCGGCCCCTCTGTGCCGGAGACCCTGCTAGTGGCGTTCGTACAGGCGGGCCCACGCGTCGCGGCTGGTGAACTCCGGCAGCCGACGTCGGTACTCGTCCCGCGCCCGGCCGCCTTCCCGGGCCAGGCGCCAGAGCACCGCGGTCCCCCGCCGCGCCAGGCCCACCATGACCTCCCGGTCGAAGGTGCGGACACGGACGCCCTCCTGCGAGGAGTCGGTCACGACCGCGGTCTCGAACAGGGACACGTGCCACCAGTAGGCGTCGGCGTTGGAGATCGCCGCCGTCCCGCGACGCTTGCGGAGGAGCTGCCAGACGACACGCTTGGCCAGGACGGCGCGGGGCATGGACGGCCGGCCCCCGGCCGGCATCAGCGGCGCGTCTCCGTGGTCCAGCCCGGGGACGGCGTGGGCCGGGTGGTTGACGGTCTCCGGGTACCCCGACCGCAGCCTGCGCACCGCAGCGGCGGTGTCCGCACCCCCGTCGCACAGGACGTCGGGCCCGCGCAGGAAGTCCTCGACGGCCTGGAGCATCGTCGCCGCGAGCCCGTAGCGCATGGTGACCAGGTAGCTCGCCAGCTGCCGTGCCAGGTGATCGGTGATCGAGCGACGGTCGAAGTCGCTGTGCAACGCGCTGGTGATCAGCGCGTTGCGGAAGCTGAAGTAGCGCGACCAGTCGTCCCAGTTCTTCCAGGCGAAGTCCGCGTGCCAGACGCCTGCCCCGGCGAGGGTGACGGTGGGGAAACCCGACGCCCGGGCGCGCAGGCCGTACTCGATGTCGTCCCACTGGAAGAACAACGGCAACGGGTAGCCGACCTCGTGCACCACCTCCGAGGGGATGAGGCAGGCCCACCAGCCGTTGTAGGCGGCGTCGACCCGGACGTCCTGCTGCAACTCGGTCACGTCGACGTCGGCGAGAGCCCCTTCGACCGGCTGGCCGGCACGGAGGACCGCCAGGTCGGCCAGCTCCGCGCCGACGTGCAGGCGGTTGGGGTGCAGCGCCTGCAGCATCTGACCGCCGACGATCGTCGGCGCGACCGTGCAGCCGGCCAGCGCCGTCAGGCGCAGCACGGTGTCGGGTTCCAGCCGGATGTCGTCGTCCATCAGCAGCAGGTTCTGGCCCCCCACCGGATCGTCGCCGAGGGCCTCGTACATGCCGCGCGTGAACCCGCCCGCCCCGCCCAGGTTCGGCTGCCGGATGTAGCTCAGCATGCTCCCGAACGTGTCCTGCACGTCGAGGAACGCGGCACGGGAGTCGACCGTGTCGGCGCCCTGGTCGACGACGTACACCCGGTCCAGCGCTGCCGTCACCTCCGGATCGGAGGCGAGTGTCCCGAGCGTGGCGATGCAGTCGTCGGCCCGGTTGAACGTGCAGATCACCACCGCGGTGGCCCGCGGCGGCCCGCCCCCGGGCGTGGTCCAGCGGACCTGCTCCACCGTGAGGCCGCCGTCCGATGTCTCCATCTCCAGCCAGAGCGCCCCACCGTCGACGAAGCGGTCGATGGCCGACGTGAGGGTCACCGGCTCGGCGTCCGCACCGTGCACCCGACGGGCGGCCACGGTCCGGGGCCGGCCCTCGACGTCGGAGGCGACGAGCCGGAGGAGCCCGCTCCCGCTGACCTGCGCGCCGAGGTCCACCGCATGGACCGCGGTCCAGCGCTGCCAGAACGAGGCCGGGAAGCGGCCGAAGTAGGTGTTCGTGGTGGCCCGCGCGTGGCCGTCGAGGGTGACCCGGTCCCGCTCGCGGC
Source organism: Modestobacter sp. (assembly GCA_025965775.1). Lineage (GTDB taxonomy): Bacteria > Actinomycetota > Actinomycetes > Mycobacteriales > Geodermatophilaceae > Modestobacter. Next base: position 3,564 of record JAOPWG010000045.1, read on the forward strand.
ACATCGTGCCCCGGTCGACGACGCAGTAGAGGTCGTCCGGGGCGTCCGGGGACGGTCCGGCGAAGAGCGTCCGCTGGACCACCAGCCGGTCCGGAGGCAACCGCTGGACGTGGTTCTGCCGGATCGTGGCTGGTCCGAACATGCGCTGCACCATGACGAGCAGGCCTCCGTGGGGGAAGACACCCGAGCCACACACGCCCGGGTAGTAACCGTAGCGGCGCCGCGTGCGGTTTCGCGAGGCCGCGGACCCCGGTCCGTGACCCCGCTGGCACGCAGCGGGCGCGAACGGCGGCGGCGCCGCGCTGCGTCCGGACACGCTCACTGTGCGGCGTCGACGGCGCCTCCGGCGCCCGCGCGCTGACGGGACCGGCGACGCTGCCAGAACCAGGCGACGGTCTGCGCCGCGGACAGAGCCACCGCCGCAGCCACCGCGCCCAGCCCCAGGCGCAACCCGGGCGGCTGGTACGTCACGGCCAGCGTGTGCCGTCCGGCGGGGACCTCGACCCGCAGCAGCCCCGCGGGCCCGTCGACCACGTCGGCGGGCCGACCGTCCACGGTCGCGGTGTAGCCCGGCCATGCCAGGCGGGCGAAGAGGAGGCTCCCCCGCGCGCGGGCACTGTAGCGGACCACCTCCCGTTGCGGCGTGGTGGAGTCGGACCGGACCTCGACGCCGGGCGAGGTCCAGGAGACCCGCCCCTCCGCCGGCCACGGGCGCTCCCGCACCCACACGGCCCGGGCCGGGGTCGTGGCCGCGACCCGCCATCCGGCCGGGGGCACCAGGTCGGCGACGTCCGGGCGGAGCGAGCGCTGGACGACCAGCGTGGAGACCCGCAGCACGTCGATGAGCGGCGCCGCCACACCGCGCCCGGCGGGGACCCACAGCCGCTCGAAGGCCTGCGGGCACACGGCACCCCGGTAGTCCATGCACAGTTCGGTCTGGAACGCACGGAAGCCGATCCCGGTGTACGCGGTGACGGTCTCCCGGCCGACCACCCGGGCGAGGTTGCCGAACAGGATCTGCCCGGTCTGCACCTGCTCGGTCCGCACGCCGGCGAGCGCGGCGAGCTGCAGGACCGTCCCCCGGTACTCCGTGGCCCCGGCGGCCATGGCGGAGACCTCGTGAGCCGGTCGGACCACCGGCCCGGTAGGCGGGCCCGCGGGCAGCACGCTGGTCTGCAGGACGAGCACGGCGGCCGTCCCGGCCACCACGACGGCACCCAGGCCGGGCATCCCCCACCGGCGGTGGGCGACCACCGCCAGCGCGGTGGCCGCCCCGACGATGGCCACCCCGACAACGTGCGCCCCGCCCAGCCCGCTCGGCTGCGCCGCCCAGGCGAGATAGCCGCCCAGCCCGACGACGGCGGCGCTGGCGACCACCCGCTTCCTGCCGTGGTCGACCGCCAGCCCCTCGGACAGCAGGAGGGCGAACACCACGGCGACCGCCAGGTACAGGTACTCGACCACCCGGACCGGCCATCGGAACAGCCAGAGGTTGGACGGCCCGAGCGCAGCGAGCAGGTAGAAGCCGCCGAGGACGAACACGCCGGCCAGGGAGGCGCGGTGCTGTCGCAGGCGGTCCCAGCGCAGCCACGGCAGCAGCGGCAGCACGAACCAGGCGAGGTACGTCGACGGGACGTGCTCGAGGACGGCACCCTTCCAGTTGACGATCGCCGGCAGGTAGGTGGGCGAGCTGCCGGCGGCCAGGTCCCCGAGGCCGGGGACCATGAACGCGTCGTTGGCGACGGTGGCGAGCTGCTGGCGGTCCGACACCGGGCCGGCACCCAGCAGCGGGAGGAAGACCAGCAGAGCCACCGCGCCCACGCAGGCGCCCATCACGGCCAGGTGGGCGAGGCGGGCGACCTGGCGCTGCAGGAGCAGTTCCACGCCGACGGCGACCAGCACCACCAGCAGCCCCAGTACGCCGTAGGGGTTGCCGGTGGTGATCGCCAGGCAGCCGAAGAGGAACGGGACGAACGGATTGAGCCGGCCCCGCGCGTGCCGGTGGGCGGCCCACCAGAAGTGGGCGACCCAGGTGAAGGCCATCAGGCCGGCCGGCCAGCCGGCGGCCTCGTACCAGAGGGTGAAGCCGGACACCGGGAGTGCGGTCGCGACGACGACCGCCGGCACCCGCCGGGCTCCGTACTCCCGGGCCAGCAGGTAGACGGCCATCGCCAGCAGGGCCAGGAACTGCACCATCACCGCGAATGCGGCCAGTGACAGGTCATCGGCGTGGGAGACGAGGACGAAGTCCAGCAGGCTGACCGGGTTCCAGATCCCGGTCAGCGCCTCCGCCGCGTAGTTCCCGCCCGCCCATCCGGCGGGGTCCATCGTCGGCCACCGACCCGCCCGCAGCTGTTCCCCGAGCAGGTGCCAGAGCGGGGCGAACTGCTCGGACTGGTCCCCGACGTAGTAGAAGAACGTGCCCCGCCACTGCGGGATGACGCCGATCGCGGCCACGAGACCACCCACGGCCACGGCGATCAGCCAGTCCGGCAGCTGCCGGAGCCGGCCGATCGGCACCGTCCGGCGGGCCACGGTCCGGTCGGTCGGGTCGTCCGTAGGGCCGGCCCCCGGGGGCGCCGCGGCCGTGACCTCCGGCCCGCCGGTCACCCGTGCGGTCATCCGGCGCCTTCGGCCGTCTGCCCGCGGCCGGGCCGCCGGACCTCCGCCGGGACCGGACGTGCCGGGAGCCCGTCGTCCGCTCGCCGCCCGAGGAGCACCCGGCGGGAGAGCAGGAAGGTCACCGGTACGGCCACCGCCGCGGCGATCAGCGGAGCCACGACCTCGTCGACGCGCGCCCACTGCACCAGCAGGACGACGCCCACCGTGGTCATGACGTAGTTGGTCGCGTTCGTCAGTGGGAACATCGCGAACTTGCGCCAGGTGGGCCGGGTACGGAACGTCCACAGACAGTTCAGGAAGAAGGAGCCGACCATCGCCACGACCATGCCCACCAGGTGCGCAGCGAGGTAGCCGATCAGCGGCCTGAGCAGGAGGTAGGTGCCGTAGTACACCCCGGTGTTCAGGACTCCGACGACGACGAACCTCCCGGCGTGCCTGAGCATCAGGCAGGGCCCTGCCGCGCGTCGCGCGCCCGGGGCGACCGCATCCCCTCGGCCGCCTCCCCGCCGGCCCTCGCCGGGGTGGCCGGATCCCCGGCCTGCCCGTCGGCGACGTCCGCGACCCGCCCGCCGTCCGCGGCGACGATGTTGCCGAGCATGACCGTCTCCCGGACCGGCGCCCGGGCGCGACGGACCCGGTCCACCGGCCCCGGGGCGTCGCTGGTGTCGGCGACGAGGAAGTGCGGACGCTGTTTGGCCTCGAAGTAGATCCGCCCGACGTACTCCCCGATCACGCCCAGGAACAACAGCTGGATGCCACCGAAGCCGGCAACCGCCGCGACCAGGGTCACGTACCCGGGTACGGAGATCCCCTCGATCACCGCGGCGACGACGAGGAAGGCCACGTAGCCGAATGCCAGTGCCGTCACCGCGGTCCCGGCGTAGACCGCCAGGCGGAGGGGCGCGTTGTTGAAGGACATGACCCCGTCGACGCCGTAGTTGAGCAGGCGACGCAGGGTCCACTTGCTGCCGCCCCCACCCTGGCGGCACTCGTTGCGGTAGTCGATGACCGCCGTGGGGAAGCCGATCCAGGCGAAGAGCCCCTTGGAGAAGCGGTTGTACTCCTCGAGCTGCAGGAGCGCGTCGACGGCGCGGCGGCTCAGCAGCCGGAAGTCGCCTACGCCGTCCTCGATGTGCACCTCGACCAGCGAGTTGACCAGCCGGTAGTACAACCGCGCCAGCAGGGTGCGACCGAGGGGGTCCCCCTCCCTCGTCCGGCGGGCGACCACCTGGTCGTAGCCCTCGCGGTGCAGGTCGACCATCTGCCGGAGCAGCCGGGGCGGGTGCTGGAGGTCGGCGTCCATGAGGACGACCGCGTCACCCCGGGCGTACACCAGGCCGGCGAGCATCGCCGACTCCTTGCCGAAGTTCCGGCTCAGCGACACGTAGCGCACGCGGCTGTCCCGGGCGTTGAGCACCCGCAGAACGGCCAGCGTGCCGTCCCGGCTCCCGTCGTCGACGAGCACGACCTCGACGTCGACCGACGTGGGTCCGAGCACCGCGAGGACCTGCTCGACCAGCCGCGTCAGGACGGCTTCCTCGTTGTGACAGGGGACCACGACGGACAGCAGCATGGCGTCCCTCTCGTCGGTCGGACGCCCCGTCCTCCACGACCAGGAGCGACCGTTCCCTGGAGACGCTAGCGGTCTCGCGGTGCCCAGGGACCGGCCAGCGCGGTGGTTGCCCGGTAGAGCAGTGCCGGTCCGCGGGCCGACAGCGGCGCACCTGCCGGCACGAACGCCGACTGGCCCTGGGCCAGGGTCAGCTCGCCGTCGGCCGAGCCCAGCACCGCGGTGCCCTCGGCGCACAGCAGCACCTGGGGACCGACGGTGGTGAGCACCCCGGGGTCGGTGCCGAGCTGGCAGCGGGTGAGCTCGAAGTCCTCGACCGGCACCTGGTACCTCAGGCCGCCGGGGCCCAGTACCGGGTGCAGCACCGGCACCTTCCCGTCGGTGAAGTCCAGCACCTCGATCAGCGCCGCCAGATCGACGTGCTTGACGGTGAGCCCACCGCGCAGCACGTTGTCCGAGCTGGCCATCACCTCGATCCCGGCACCGCAGAGGTAGGCGTGCAGATTCCCCGCGGGGAGGAAGACGGCCTCACCGGGGGCGAGCGTGAGGTGGTTGCACATCAGCGAGATGACCACCCCGGGATCCCCGGGGTAGGTGTCGGCGAGGCTGGCCGCCCAGCGGTAGGTGTTGATGAACTCCGGGTCGTGCGCGGCGACGAAGCTGGCGGCGCGCGTCGCGACGGCGTGCACCAGCGAGTCACGTCGCTTGGCCGACAGGGCGATCAGCTGCGGGATGGCCGCCCGCAGTCCGCCACGCGCGAGCGCAGCGATGGTCGGCTTGAGCTCGGGCAGTTGCAGCTTGGCCAGGCAGTGCAGCGACTCCTCCACCGGACGGAAGCCGCACAGCGCCTCGACCGGGGTGATCGCCAGCAGGATCTCGGGCTTGTGGAACGGGTCCTTGAAGGTCCGCGTCGGGTCGTCGTGCGGAACGCCGGCGGCCTCCTCGGCGGCGAAGCCGGCCTCGGCCTGCGCGGTGGTCGGGTGCGCCTGCAGCGACAACGGGGTGTCCGCGGCCAGCACCTTCATCAGGAAGGGCAGTCGGGTGCCGAAGCGCTGGCGGACGGCGGGACCGAGCAGCTCGTCGGGGGCCGCGCCGATCGCGGCGTCCAGCCCCCGACCGTCGGGCAGCAGACTGGGCGCGTCCGGGTGGGCGCCCATCCAGAGCTCGGCGTGCGGCTGCTCAGCCGGTGAGGGCTGCCCCAGCAGGTCTGGGATGACCGTGCGGCTCCCCCACGGGTAGTGCCGGACGGTGCTGGTCAGCTGCCACATCGCCCCGGAGGCTACTGGTGTCGCGGTCACTTCGGACGGATCGGCACAGGGGGTCTCACCCGGGCGGGGCGATCCCGCCGGCGGGGACGGCGTCGCCGACGGGGTCCGGACGGCGGATGTCGGGCTCGAGGTAGATCACCCGGGCGATGGGCACCGCGGCCCGGATGCGCCTCTCCGCCGCGTCGATGGCCCGGGCGACCGACGCCGCGGTGTCGTCGGAGCGGACGGCGATCTTCGCCGCGACCAGGAGCTCCTCCGGGCCGAGGTGCTGGGTGCGCATGTGGATCACCGATTGCACCTCGTCGCCCTCCCCGATGGCGGCCACGATGCGCCGCTGCATCTCGGGGGTGGCGGACTCGCCGATGAGCAGGCTCTTGGTCTCCACCGCCAGGATCGCGGCAACGGCCACCAGCAGCAGGCCGATGGCCACCGTGCCCAGCCCGTCGAAGACCGCGTTGCCAGTGACCGTGGACAGACCGACACCCAGGAGGGCGAGCACGAGCCCGGTGAGCGCGGCGGTGTCCTCGAGCAGGACCACGGGGAGCTCCGGGGCGCGGGCGTGCCGGATGAAGGCCCAGTAGCTCTCCCCCGGCTTGCGGACCTCGTTGGTCTCCTTCATGGCCGTGCGCAGCGAGAAGCTCTCCAGGACGATGGCGATGACCAGCACGCCGATGGCCCAGGCCGGGGACTTCAGCTCCTCGGGGTGCTGCAGCTTGTGCACGCCCTCGTAGATGGCGAACAGGCCACCGACGCTGAAGAGCACGATCGCGACGATGAAGCTGTAGACGTACCGGTCGCGGCCGAAGCCGAACGGATGCTGCGGGGTGGCTTCGCGTTTCGCGCGCTTCCCGCCGACCAGCAGCAGCACCTGGTTGCCCGAGTCGGCCACCGAGTGGATCGCCTCGGCCAGCATCGACGAGGCACCCGTGACCAGGAAGGCGATGAACTTCGCGATGGCGATGCCGACGTTGGCGACGAGCGCGGCCAGGATCGCCGTGGTGCCGCCACCGTGACCGCCTCCACTGTCGCCCCCGCCGTGGGTGGCGCCTTCGGCGTGCCGGGCAGTGCTGTCGGTCATGGGTGCAGGGCCCTCTCGTGGTCGAGCGCGAGTGCGAGGTAGACCGCGCTGAAATCGGCGACCGCGAGCTGGCGCGCCAGGTGGCACAGCCGGGGGTGCTGCTCGAGCTCCCCGTGGTCGGCGAGCCCGCTGATCGGCACGTTGTGCGCGGTGGCGGTACGCAGGACCTCCTGCATGGCCTCGGCGGCCGACCGCGGTTCCCGCTCGCCGTGGCCGTCGGAGTCACCGGCGTCGCCGTCGCGGATGGTGAGCAGCCGCAGCCGCCGGCCGCTGTCGGCCTCCCGGTCGCGGAAGAAGTCGTCCTCCCCCTCCGCGGGCGCCAGCGGCCCGGCCAGCACGGTGCGGGCGGCGACCCGCTGGTCGGGCAGCCGGAAGGTGGTCACCGGGAGCCCCGCCAGGGTGGCCAGCTGGTCGGCGACCCGATCGGCGGCGGCGCCGGCGAGCGGCCCCTCGGCGGCGATCACCGGCAGGGCGTCCAGCAGCTCCAGCGCCAGGGTCTTGGCCGGGTTGACGAAGGACTCGCGGGCCGGCCCGCACTCGGCGGCCACCTCGTCCAGCGCGGCGGCCACCACCTCGGTGTCGGCGGTGCCGGCCGGCAGCAGGCCCAGCTGGTCGGCCAGCATCAGCATCGGGGTGAGCAGCGACCACAGCGTCGTGTGCCGCACCCGGGAGGCCGGCAGCGGGACGTACGGCGCCCGCGCGCTGGCGCAGGCGGCGTGCAGGGGCGCACCCTCGGCACCGATGCCCACCACCGCCACGCCGCGCCGGGCGGCCTCGTAGGCCGGGGTGACCGCGTAGCGGCCGGCGCCGGTCCGGGTGGCGACGACGGCGATGTCGGAGGCGCCCATCCACACCGGCAGCGCCGGGCCCGGGACGACGTCGACGGTGACCGGGCTGGTCGGCCCGAGCAGGGCGCGCAGCACGGAGGCGGCCACCGCCCCCTCCCGCCGGGCCACGATGACCAGTCCGCGCGGGCGCCCACCGGCGGCGACCCGCTCCAGCCCGGCCTCCGCGGTCAACCGCGCGGTCTCCCGCACCTGGGCGCCGGCGCCCGCTACGGCCGGCAGCAGTCCGCGCGGGTCGCGGGACCGCAGCAGGTCGAGGTCGTTGAGCACCTCCTCGGCCAGCTCCGGGGAGGTCATGCCGCCCGCTGCCGGGCCTCGTCGAGCAGCAGCACGGGGATGCCGTCGCGCACCGGGAACCCCCGGTGGCAGGTGCCGCAGACCAGCTCGGCGGTCGCCACGTCCACGGTCAGCGGGCTGTGGTGGGTGTCCGGGCAGGCCAGGATCGCCAGCAACGCCGGGTCGATGCCCAGCGTCGCGGTGTTCGTCTCGGGACCGATCATGACCGCACCATCTCCAGAACCTCGTCGCGCACGGCCGCCATCCGCGGCTCGTCCCGGGCCTCCACGTTCAGCCGTAGCAGCGGCTCGGTGTTGCTGGCCCGCAGGTTGAACCAGGCACCGTCGGACAGCTGCACGGTCAGCCCGTCCAGCTCGTCCAGGGTCACGCCGTCCCGGGATCCCCATGCCTCACGGACCGCCGCGACCCGACCGGCGGCGTCGGCGACGGTGGAGTTCACCTCACCGGAGGCGACGTACCGGCTGTACCCGGCGGTCAGCTCAGACAGCGGCCGCGACTGCTCCCCCAGCGCGGCCAGGACGTGCATCGCGGCGAGCATGCCGGTGTCGGCCCGCCAGAAGTCGCGGAAGTAGTAGTGCGCGGAGTGCTCCCCGCCGAAGACGGCGTCGGTGCGTGCCATCTCGGCCTTGATGAACGAGTGGCCCACCCGGGTGCGCACCGGCTCACCGCCGTGCTCACGGACGATCTCGGGCACCGCGTGGGAGGTGATCAGGTTGTGGATGATCGTGGTCCCGCGGCCCTTGCCCAGCTCGCGGACGGCGACCAGGGCGGTGATCGCCGAGGGGCTGACCGCCTCCCCGCGCTCGTCGACGATGAAGCAGCGGTCCGCGTCCCCGTCGAAGGCCAGCCCGATGTCGGCACCGTGCGCGCGCACCGCGGCCTGCAGGTCCACCAGGTTGGCCGGGTCCAGCGGGTTGGCCTCGTGGTTGGGGAAGGTCCCGTCGAGGTCGAAGTACATCGGGACGACGTCCAGGGGGAGGCCGGAGAGCACGACCGGGACGGTGAAGCCGCCCATGCCGTTGCCGGCGTCGACGACGACCTTCAGCGGGCGGATGCCGGAGAGGTCGACCAGGTGACGGAGGTGGGCGGCGTACTCGGCGACGACGTCCCGGCTGCTCACCGAGCCGACCCGCTCGGGGCGGCGGGCGAAGACGCTGCCCTGCTCGGCCCACTCCCGGATCTGCATCAGCCCGGAGTCCTGGCCGATGGGGGCCGCGCCGGCCCGGCAGAGCTTGATGCCGTTGTACTGCGCCGGGTTGTGGCTGGCGGTGAACATCGCGCCGGGCAGCTGGAGCGACCCGGAGGCGAAGTACAGCATGTCGGTGGACCCCAGCCCGGCCTCCACGACGTCGACGCCGCGGGCCAGCACGCCCTCGGCGAAGGCCCTCGACAGCGGGATCGAGGAGTCGCGCATGTCGTGCGCGGTGACGACGGCCGTGGCGCCGGTCTCGTTGTGCACGAACTCGGCGAACGCGGCACCGATGGACCGCGCGACGTCGGCGTCCCACTGGTCGGGGACCACTCCACGGACGTCGTAGGCCTTGATGATCGACGACAGGTCGGACAACAGCTCACCCTCGCGTTCGGCCTTGCCGCGGCCCGGCGGCCGGCGACGCTGCGACCCTATCGGCGCGGGCCGGGCCCAGCGCACCGGATGCGGCCGGTCAGCGGCCTCAGGGAAGGTTGGGCAGGACCCGCAGGTGCCCGCGCCGCGTACCGCTGCCGTCGTCGGCCGGGTCACGCTCGGGCTCGGGCCGGGCGGCCTCGCGGACGGCGTCGGCGAGGGCGAGCAGGTCGTCACCGGTCGGGCCGGCGTCCTCGGCGTCCATCTCGTGCCGCACGACCTCCCAGCCGCGCGGGACGGTCAACCGCTCCGCGTGGAACTCGCACAGGTCGTAGCTGTGCGGCTCCGAGTACGTCGCCAACGGACCGACGACGGCCGTCGACTCCGCGTACACGTAGGTCAGTGTCGCCGCCGCTGGTTGCGCGCAGCCGCTGCGCGAGCAGCGACGTGACTGCCTCACCACCGGGTCCTCACAGATCGGCACACTAACCGCGATTCGTCCATCTGGGGAGCAGGCACACCGGAAAACGGCAGTGCGCGTGCCGCGGGACACCTCCCGGCACGCCCTGCGGGCCGTCCCGGCCGGTCACCACCCCGTACGCTCGCACCGCGATGTCCCGCTCCCCTGCCCGCGCCCGACGCGACCGCCAT
>JAOPWG010000054.1 GCA_025965775.1 Modestobacter sp.
GTTGTCCACGGTCTCGAAGAGGACGGCGTTGCCCTTGGCGTCGGACAGCGTCATCGGTGAGGACGAGATCCCGGCCAGGGTGAACAGCGTCATCTCGATCTGCGGGAAGGCCCGGCGCATCGAGTCCGCGTCCACGCAGGGCATGCCGAGCTCGGCGGCGACGACGAGGGGGAACAGCGAGTTCATCCCGCCGTTCTCGATGGGCAGGACGGCGATCCCCTTGCGGCCCAGCTGCAGCTCGAGGGCGCGCAGGACCTTCTCGGCCTCACCGCCGTTGGGGAACTTCTCCACGATCGCCGTCGGCGCACCGACCATGGCGACCGGCAGCAGCAGTCCCTCGGGGTCCAGGTCGGCGGCGTTCACCACCTCGACGGGCCCGTGCTTCTCGATGGCCTCGCGCAGCATGATCTTGGCGACGTAGGGATCGCCACCGCCACCTGTGCCGAGCACCACCGCACCGAGTGCGAGATCGTCGACGTCGTCCAGCGTGATGTGGGTCATCAGCTCACCTCCAGTTGTCCAGAGCGAACCAGGGTCGCCCGGGGCAGTCATCGGGCAGACCGCCCAGTTGTCCATCAGTCATCGGGCACTCTGCCCAGCGAGGTCCCCGGCCGGGCGGCGGTCGTGCCGGCTGCGGCCGAGTTCGGCGTCGAAGAGCCGCGCGACGTTGCCGCCGACGACCCGTGCGACGTCCTCGGCCGAGAGGCCACGGTCGGTCAGTGCGGCCGTGACGAGCGGGAGCCCGCGGGGGCCCTCCAGGCCCGGCACGCAGGCCAGTGCGTCGATGCCGCCCATCACCAGGCTGTCGTTGCCCGGGAACAGTTCCCGGAGGACCTCGTCGACGAAGTCCGGCCCCAGGCCGACGTGCTCCATGCCGGCCACCTCGGCGACGTGCACCACGTGGTCGATCAGGCGGTCCAGGGTGTGCTCGTGCTCGTCGAGGAAGCCCGCGCAGAAGTTCACGCAGACCACCCCGCCGGTGGCCGCGATCCCGCGCAGGTGCTCGTCGGAGAGGTTGCGGTGGTGGGCCCGCAGCGCGTGCGCGGAGGAGTGCGTGGCGATCAGCGGTCGGCCGGTGAGCTCCAGGACGTGGTCGACGCCGCGCTTGCCCAGGTGCGATACGTCGCAGATCATCCCGTACTCGGCCATCTCGGCGAGGGCGGCGACCCCGGCTCCGGTCAACCGGGACTCGGCGGCGTCCTCGCCGCTGCCGTCGGCCAGTGCCGTGCGGCCGAAGTGCGTGAAGGAGGCGATCCGTACACCCAGCCGGAAGACGGTCTGCAGCAGCTCGATGTCGGTGTCGATCTGCGGGCAGCCCTCGAGGGCGAGGACGAGCGCGATCCGGCCCGAGTCCAGCGTGCGGCGGACGTCCTCACCGGTCAGGCAGAGCGCCACCGAGTCGGCGTTGCCCTCGGCGACCCGGTGGGCCGCCTCGATCATCCGCAGCGTCTCGCGCAGCGCGAGCTCGGGGCGGAAGCCGTCGTCGATGTAGACCGGGAGCACCTGGATGTCGACCCCCCCGGCCACCAGCTGCGGCAACCAGTGCTCGCGGAAGTACGCCGCCCACTGGTCGCGGGGGCGGCGGACCACCAGGCAGAGCAGGTCGTTGTGGGTGTCGGCGACGACGGCGGAGCGGTGCAGGTCGATCGGCATGCGGGACCTCCGGACAGGGGGCGGGGGGATGCGCCGGCAGTCGGCGCAGGTCAGGCGTACTGGGAGAGCAGGCCGACGACCTCCTGGGCGCAGCCGTGGGCGAGGGTCACACCGGCTCCGCCGTGGCCGTAACAGTGCACGACCGGCCCGGCGGCCCGGGCCTCGGTCTCCAGCCGGACCACCGGACGGCCCGGCCGCAGCCCGACGCGGTGGGCGAGAACCCGGGCGCCGGCGATCTCGGGCACCACCGTGGCGCAGCGGGCGAGCACCTGCTCGGCGGTGAGGGGCCGGGCGGTGAGGTCCTCGTCGCCTTCGTCGGCGGTGCCTCCGAGCACGATCGTGTCCAGCCGCGGGACGACGTAGGTGACCAGTGCGGGGTCGGACTGGTCGAGCGTCCACCGCTCGAGCCCGACCTGCTCGACCACGACGATCTGCCCCCGGACCGGGAGCATGGTGGTGTCGCCACACAGCTCCCGGGCGCCCAGCCCGGCGCAGTTGACCACCACGTCGGCGCCGGAGGTGAGTTCGTCCAGGTCCTCGACGTGCCGCCGGGTGAGCGGGACCCCGAGCTCCTCCAGCCGGGAGGAGAGCCACGCCAGGTGGGTGGCCATGTCCACCACGGGCACGGCCAGCTCGATCCCGTCGGCGTAACCGGGCGGCAGCTCGGCCGGCGGTACCCGGCGCAGGGACGGCACCGCGTCGCGCCACCAGGGGTCGGGTGCCGGGGCGCGGAACAGCTCCCGTCCGGTGCGGGACCGGACCCCGGTCCGCGGATTGCCGGCCAGTCGGCCGAGGGCCGCGAACCCGCCCGCGGCCCAGCGGGTGACCGCGTCCTGGGGCGAGGCCCGGTAGGGGTACCAGAGAGCAGCGGCGATGCTGGACGTCGTCTCCTGCGGAGGTGTCGCGGCGACGATCCCGACCGTGTGGCCGGCCTCCCGCGCGTGCAGTGCACACGTGAGACCGATGATCCCGGCGCCGACGACGGTGATGTGCATGCCCGGATCCTCGCTGCGGGTGGGTCCAGCGGGGAGTACGGCGCGATGGGCACTGCGCCCTGTCTCCTGCCCATCGGTGGACGACCTGCACATTGTCCGGCGCGCGGCGGTGGCTCCACGCTGGGGCACCGAGCAACGCGCCGCGTCCCAGGAGGCCCCATGAAGTTGACCGTCGTGATCCCGATCATCAGCGACGCCCTCACCGACCACGTGCGCAGTGAGGTCGAGGGCTGGATGGCACCAGGGACCGAACTGGAGATCCGCCGCATCGCCCGCGGCACCGCCTCGATCGAGTCCGAGTACGACGAGGCCCTGTCCGCTCCGGGCATCCTCGCGGAGGTCCAGGCAGCAGCCGCCGGCGGGGCGGACGGCGTCTTCATCACCTGCTTCGGTGACCCGGCGGTCCACGCGGCCCGGGAGGTCGTCGACATCCCGGTGGTCGGCGGCTTCGAGCCGGCCGTGCTGACCGCGCTCTCGCTGGGGGAGCAGGTGGGCATCGTGACGGTCCTGCCGAACGTCGTCCCGATGCTGAAGGGGATCACCCGCAAGTACGGCCTCACCGAGCGGATCGGCTGCATCCGCGTGGTGGACATCCCGGTGCTCTCGCTGGACGAACCCGACGTGCTGCTCGACCGGTTGGCCGAGCAGGCGTCGGCGGCGGTGGCACAGCAGGAGGCCGATGTCATCGTGCTGGGCTGCACCGGCATGATCGGCGTGGCCGCCGCCCTCCAGGAACGGCTGGCCAAGGACGGTGTCTTCGTGCCCGTGGTCGACCCGACCGGTGCCGCCGTCCTCTGGCTGGAGTCCTCCCACCGCCTGGGCGTCCGCCCCAGCCGGACCACCTACATGCCGCCGCCGGCCAAGGAGCGCACCCCGTGAGCGCCCCGGCGCTGCCGGCCGAGCCGGGCCAGGCCCTCGACATCAAGGACGCGATGCGCCGCCGGCGCATGTTCCGCGAATTCGAGGACCGCGCGGTGCCGCGCGAGCTGCTCGAGCGGATGGTCTGGGCTGCCACGCGCGCCCAGCAGGCCCGCTCGGGGGTCCGGAACATCGTGGTGGTCGACGACCCGCACCTGATGACGACCGCCCGGCAGGTGCTGCCCGGGTTCCTGAACAACGCCCCGG
>JAOPWG010000106.1 GCA_025965775.1 Modestobacter sp.
GCCGACGCCGGGACGATCTCCAACGCGCGCCTGCTGGACCCCAACGTCCTGCAGCCGACGTTCCTGGCGCGCCAGCAGATCCGCAACGTCTACGGCTTCCCCAAGAAGCTGGACATCGACCGGTACACGGCCAACGGGACGACGCAGGACTACGTCGTGGCGGCGCGCGAGCTGGACTCCGCGGCCCTGTCGGGCAACCAGACGAACTGGATCAACCAGCACACCGTCTACACCCACGGCAACGGGTTCGTCGCCGCGCCGGCCAACCAGGTCGTGTCGGGGGAGGCCGGGGGAGAGCCGAACTTCACCACCGGAAACCTGCCGACCAGCGGGAACATCCCGGTCGAGCAGGCGCGCATCTACTACGGCGAGCTCATCAGCGACTATTCGGTGGTCGGTGCCCCCGACGGCGCCTCGCCGCGCGAGTTCGACCAGCCCGAGAGCGGCTCCGCGGGCCAGGTCAACAACACCTACACCGGTGCGGGCGGCGTCTCGATCGGCAGCTTCTTCCGGCAGCTGACCTTCGCCATCTACTACCGGGAACGCAACTTCCTGCTCTCGGGCGCCGTGAACGACAACTCCAAGGTGCTCTACGTCCGCGACCCGCGCCAGCGGGTGGAGAAGGCGGCGCCCTACCTGCAGGTCGACGGCGATCCCTACCCGGCGGTGGTGGGCGGCCGGGTCGTGTGGATCGTCGACGCCTACACGACCTCGGACGCCTACCCGTACTCGGCGCTGATGAGCCTGGGTCAGGCGACCACCGATTCGTTGACCGGTACGGGCACCTCCGCGCTGCCCAACGACCAGGTCAACTACGTGCGCAACTCGGTGAAGGCGACGGTGGATGCCTACGACGGCACGGTCGACCTCTACGCCTTCGACGAGAAGGACCCGCTGCTCCAGACCTACGAGAAGGCCTTCCCGGGGACCATCAAGCCGGCCAGTGACATCAGCGACGAGTTGCGCAGCCACTTCCGGTACCCGGAGGACCTGTTCAAGCTCCAGCGGGACGTGCTCACCCAGTACCACGTGAACAACCCGTCGGACTTCTACAACGCCAACGACTTCTGGCAGGTCCCCAGCGACCCGACGGAGAACACGACGGACTCCCAGCCGCCGTACTACGTGCTCTCCCAGCGGGTCAGCGAGGCCAACTCGACCTTCCAGCTGACGAGTGCGCTCAACGCGCTGAACCGGGAGAACCTGTCGGCCTACATGGCGGTCTCCAGCGACCCGTCGTCCTACGGCCAGATCCAGGTGCTGCAACTCCCGGGCAACACCCAGTTCCGCGGGCCCAAACAGGTGTTCCAGTCCTTCAACACCAACAGCCAGGTCAGACCGGACCTGACCCTGTTCGACAGCGCCAGCTCCAAGGCGGTGTTCGGCAACCTGCTGACATTGCCGATCGGTGCGGGCGGGCTGCTCTACGTCGAACCGTTGTACGTGGCCGGCACCGGGCAGAACTCGTTCCCGCTGCTGCAGAAGGTCCTGGTCAACTACGGCGACCGGGTCGGTTACGCCAGCACCTTCGCCGAAGCACTGAACCAGGTCTTCGGGCCCGGGGCCGGTAACGCCGCGGCCGACAGCCGGAACGGCGGGACGCCGTCGCCGACCCCGACGACCCCGTCGACGACGCCACCGAGCAGCTCGGCGGCACCCACGACGGCGCCACCGGACGGCGGCGGCACGACGGGCACGTCGGCCAGGGACCAGGCGGTCACAGCCATCAACGCGGCGCTGACCCGGCTGTCCAACGCGCAGAAGGCCGGCGACTTCGCGGCCATCGGTCAGGCCGAGGCAGACCTGCAGAAGGCTGTGCAGGCCTACCAGGCGGCCAACGGTCAGACCGCCACGGCCACGCCGACGCGCTGACTGCGGCGGCGCCGGTGTCCCGTGCAGGGGCACCGGCGCCGTCCACCCGGGGGGCCGCGGAGCGGGCCGTGCAGAGCGTGTATGGTGGTCACTACCGACGCGGGGTGGAGCAGCTCGGTAGCTCGCTGGGCTCATAACCCAGAGGTCGCAGGTTCAAATCCTGCCCCCGCTACAACGCGAACTTGCGTTCGCTCAGTTACGGCACGGCCCCTCATGCACACGTGAGGGGCCTTCGTCGCCTCCGAGGGTGCTCGTCAGGCTGATCCGATGGGCCCGGTGCCCCGGAGGAGCCCCGGCATCCGCCATCGCGGTGCCCGGGCAACGGCGGAGTGCACCCCCGGTGCTGCCCCGGCTGAGCAGCCGGTCCTTCTGCCTCGCTCCGACATCGGGGTGCGCACGGGAGCAGTTGACGGTGCTCGACGGACGCACGCCACCGGTCTTCCAGCGCTTGGAGCTGGCGGCCACCGCGGACATGGCCCGCCTCGCCTTCGGCGACAGCGCGCCGGGGACCTGGCGGACATCGCTGGTGCCCGCCGTGACGCTGCGCATCGAGGACCTACAGCTGCAGGTCCTCGCCCGCCGCTGCTCGACCAGCTCCCGGCGCCTACCTGCGTCGCCCCGACCTCGTTGAGCGATTGGCCATCACCGTCCCTGGTTGATCGCCCCCCGAATGAGGCGAGACCGTCGGTACCGTTCGGACCGCTCTGCCCACGTCGGTCGACGGCGTGCTCGGCGACCGGCTCGACCGGGACGTGCGACCCGACGCCGTCGCGGCGTAGACGGTCCGGCTGTGCGCGCCGCTGCCCCCTGACCTGCCCCGAGCCACGGTGCTGCCGCGGTTGCGGCCCGGGGTGGGGCCGGAAGGAGTGCGCCACGCTTGGTGGAGCCATCGCTGCTGTCGATGGCAGCCAGCGAACACCCGTGATCGATCCGAACGTTGCAGCCGACTCCTCCGGCCGTTCTATCAGTTGTGGAACTGAGACAGATCGATCACTTCCTGGCCGTTGTCGAGGAGGGCTCGTTCACCCGGGCCGCGGCGCGGGTGTTCATGGTGCAGTCGAGCCTGTCGGCATCGCTGCTGAACCTGGAGCGCGAGCTGGGCACGGAGCTGTTCATCCGGGGTCGCCGCGGCGCCGAGCTGACGGAGGCCGGCCAGGCTTTCCTCGCCCCGGCGCGAGCCGCGCGCGACGAGGCCGGTCGGGCACGCGATGCCGTCGCGGAGGTCAAGGGCCTGCTCCGCGGGTCGGTCCGCATCGCCACCGTGCCGACGGCCCTGCCCCGGCGCCTCGATCTGATCGAGACGATCCGCCGGTTCCAGAAGGAGCATCCCGGCGTTCACGTGCAGGTGGTTCCCAGCGATTCCACGTCGATGGTCGGTCTGGTGAGCGACGGTCAGGTGGACTTCGCCATCACCCCACGGGTCGATGGGATGAGTGCGGGGCTTCGCTTCGAGCCGCTGATCAGCGTGGACCTTGTCCTCGTCTGCCCGGCCGGCCACCGCCTGGCCGGCCGCCGGGACGTCGAGCCGACAGAACTCGTCGACGAGGCGATCATCGACTTGCCCTGCGGATGGCGAAGCCGGGAGCTGTTCGACCGCGTGTTCGCCGAGCGTGGCCTCCAGCGGCAGGTCACGCTCGAGGTCGACGACTGGTACGGGATCCTCTCGATGGTGCAGCGGGGCCTGGGGATCTCCTACGGTCCCCGGATCTGCATCGACACGGCGGTCTTCGGTGCGGCCGAGGTCGCCACGCTGGCCGATGCACCCGAGTGGGAGCTCGGGGTCGTCAGCCGGGACGAGGCCCTCCGGGGAGCAGCAGGCCGTGCCTTCCTCGCCGCCTACCTCGAACAACGTCGCGTGACCGGACCCGTCGCGGAGCTGGCGGGCGGGCATGAGTGATCGGATCGTCTGGGGAGCCTGCCCGACCTGAGGACGGCCAGCGTCTGCCTGGTGGGAGGCGGTCGTCTCAGCCACCGGCGAAACCGGGTAGGAGTGGCCGGTGGAGTTCGACTGCCCGTTCCAGTGCAAGCTCACTCCTTCGCACGGGCGCGCCGTGACTGTGGCGCGGCTGGCCGTCCCTCCCCTGGTCCGCGCCCGCTGAACACATCCACGGACTCGGTGCCGTGCGGGGGGCGCTCACTGTTCTCGTGCTTCGCGCACGACGTCGACGTACTCGTCGGCCGGGCGCTCGATCGCCTCGCCGATCTGCGCAGTGCCCGTCCCGCACGGAGGTGCGCGTGTGACGGTGATCCGGCCACACGCCGGTGTTCCATCGCTCGTCCAGCCGCCCGGCCAGGTCGATGATGTGCGGCGCTCAGCGAGCCGTGGAGGACACCCGCGCCGCGGGGGACGCCCGCCGCCCGCGATTGCCGATGGCCGCCCGCTCCTGCAGCCACCTCCGCAGCTCGTCGGCCGGCATCGGCCGGGCGATGTAGTAGCCCTGGGCGAATGTGCAGCCCAGCGCCGCGGTCAGCGCCAGCTGCTCGACGGTCTCGACGCCTTCGGCCAGTGCACGCATGCCGCAGGCCTTCGCCAGCGCGACGACGGCAGCGATGGCCGCGGCCGACTGACTGCGACGGTCAGCCGCACCGGCGACGAGGCTACGGTCGATCTTGAGTACTCCGGCGGGGATGTT
This sequence comes from Modestobacter sp., assembly GCA_025965775.1. Classification (GTDB taxonomy): domain Bacteria; phylum Actinomycetota; class Actinomycetes; order Mycobacteriales; family Geodermatophilaceae; genus Modestobacter. Next base: position 4,506 of record JAOPWG010000106.1, read on the forward strand.
GACCAGCTGTCCGAGCGAGGAGAAGCCGCTGCCGAAGTCGTCGATCGCCACCTCGACGCCGGAGGTGCGCAGGGCGGCGAACTGCGCCGCGGCGCGCTGCGGGTCCTCGGCCACCGTGGTCTCGGTCAGCTCGACGATCAGTCGGTCCGCCGGAAGTGCCGACGCGGCGAGCGCCGCGGCGACGTCGTGCACCAGCGTGCCGGTGGCGAGGGTGGCCGCACTGACGTTGACGCTGACGCACAGGGGCAGACCGAGACCTGCCCACTCCGCGGCCTGCCGGGTGGCGGCGCCGAACACCCAACGGGTCAGCGGGTCGATCAGCTCGTACTCCTCCGCCACGGCGATGAAGTCACCCGGCAGGAGCAGCCCGCGCTCCGGGTGCTGCCAGCGGACCAGCGCCTCCACGCCGTCCACCTGCCCTGTGGGGAGGTGCAGGACCGGCTGGTAGTGCAGGACGAGCTGGCCGGTCTCGATCGCCTCCCGCAGCTCGTCGGCCATCAGGACCTTCTGCTGCACGGCGGCGCGGAGATCCGGGCTGAACACCCGGATCCGGCTGCGGCCGGCGCGCTTGGCCGCGTACATCGCCAGGTCGGCGTCGCGGACCAGGTCGGTCGAGCGGGTGCCGGACGGGTCGCCGCCCCGGGCGGTGGCGACCCCGATGCTCGCGGACAGCCGGGCGGTGCGGCCGCGGAGGTCGAAGGGCTCGTCGAAAATGCTCCGGAAGCGGTGGGCCAGCGCCTCCGCGCCCGCGGTGTCGCAGTCGCGGCAGAGCACCACGAACTCGTCACCGCCGAGCCGGCCCACGGTGTCCTCCGGCCGCGTCCGGCCGGCCAGCCGCGCGGCGAGTTGGCGGAGCAGGTCGTCACCGACCTCATGACCCAGGCAGTCGTTGACGTCCTTGAAGCCGTCGACGTCGAGGAAGAGGACGGTGATCGGGGGGCGGTCCGGTCGCCGTAGCTCGGCGTCGATGAGCTCGTGCAGTGCGGCACGGTTCGGCAGGTCGGTGAGGTCGTCGTGCCGGGCCTGCCAGGCCGACGTCCGCTCCGCCTGCACCCGGTCGGTGACGTCGGTGTGGGTGACGACGACCTGCCCCAGCTGGTCGACCCGGGAGGCCTGCAGGTGGTACCAGTGGGTGCCGGCTGGATGCTCCAGCGAATAGTCCATTGCGACCGACGCCCGCTGGCCGCGGGACAGTGCGCGCAGTGAGTCGACGATCTTCCGACCGACGGCGGGCCCGCACGCGCGCCGAGCCATCGTGAAGTAGTCGATGCCGGCACCGCCGTCGATGCGGTCGTCGTCGACCGTCTCGACGGCGGCCTCCCAGGCCGAGTTGGTCAGCAGGACCTTGCCGTCGGGGTCCAGCAGCACGGTCGGTGACGGCAGTGCGTCGAGCACGGCCGCCGACAGGACTGTCGCGGTGCCCTCGGCCGCCTTGTTGCAGGGCGCGTCGAGCGGCGCGGCGACGGCGGTGAGATGCTTGCTGCGCACGAGAACTCCAGGCGATACCCGATGGTGCTCCTCGGTCGAGGACACTGGAGAAGTCGTCGCGCGCCGCCGCCCGATTGATCGCCCGATTCCGCTGGGTGACATCGACCGAAGCGATGAGTCATGGCGCTCAGGCAGCTCGAGAGGTCCTTGCCGGCGTCCAGGAAAGGACCGTTCACCCGTGCCGCGGGCCGGTTGTACATCGTCCAGCCCCGGTCCGCCGGTGCACGACGACCTGGTGCTGCGCGACGTCACTGCGCCGGCGCCGAACGCGCTGGGGCTGACCGACATCATCACCGAGCACTCGACGGCAGCGGGCCAGCTCTACCTCTGCGCAGTCTCGCCATCACTCCGATGACTTCTCAGCGGGGCGGCCCCAGGACGACGTTGCCGAACATTTCCGCTGCTTTCGGCGTGTGGGGTCGATCTGGAAGCCGTCGGGTCGCGGTCGTGACTTGTCCCTGCCGGTGTGACCGAACATGCCCTCGATCCCAGCCGGCGTGTCGATCATGAGCAGGTCGGCGCTCGGAGGTGATCCGGTAGGCGTGAGGGATGTTGCGCGGCAGGTAGACGATGTCGTAGGCGCCGACCCCGAAGGCCGACAGCGCGCCGAGGTTCTGCGCGGCGGAGGCGGTCCCGAGGACCGTGCTGACCAGTGCGAAGGTCAGGACCGCTTCGATGACGAACGCCCCGCGAAGCCGGGGCAGGAGCCCGGTCACTGCATTCCGGCGGGAGTCCCGCCGACCGGGCGGCTGGCCAGCACGCCGCGCTCCTCGGCCAACAGGGCGCCCCCGCCGCCCGCTTCGGCGAGCGCCGTGCCCGGCCGGAGCGGGCCGGATCCGGCCGGCGCCCACCGGGTCCCGGCCGGTCATCGGCGGCGGTTGGCCTCGTAGCCGGTCAACGCGGCGGCGGCCTCGTCGGTCAGCGCCACCGCGACCAGCCGCTCGGCCCGGGTCGGCGTCGACGGTCTTGTGCCGCCACACCACCGACCCGTCGTGCTCCAGCCGCGGATGGTCCCGGCCGGTGCCGTAGTCGAATCGGCAGGACTGCAGGCCCAGCAGCGGCGCCAACCGCTCGCAGATCCGGTCGATGACCGCGCTGGGCGAGTCGCCGGTGGCCACTGCCTCGGCGGCGGCGAGGATGCCGGCGCGGAAGCCGGCCTCGCGGCTGGCCTCGAGGTGCTGGTGGCGGCCCCACACGGCGGTCTCGGTGACCGCTACGCCGAGGGCCAGCAGCAGGACCGAGGTCTCCACGTCGGCGCGGGCGCTGATCGCCAGCTGCTCGTGGGGGCGGGTCCAGAAGAAATCGAACCACAGCGCCGACGACACCGCGGCGATCCATCCCGCCAGCCGAAGGCCGTTGGCCGCCACCGCGACCACCGCGAGTACCAGCACCAGCGCGACGTCGGTGCCGGCCAGGCGGCCGCGCAGGGGGAGCAGGATCACCGCCACCGCCACGGCCAGGGCGCGGGCATGGCGGCGATCAGCGCCATCCGGTCGCGGCCCTGTCGGGGGATCATCCGCGGGGCGCTCGCGCCTCGGCCCGGCCCGGCCCGGCCCGACCCGGCCCGGCCATAGCTCACCGTCCACGGCATCGGGGGCAACAGCCCTCGCTTCAGCCGAGGCCAGGACGGGTACGGGCTGCTGCACCAGGCTTGACGGTTCCCTTACGCAGGACCCATGTCCCTCCTACGCGCCGGGCCTGTTGCGGCCGCGCCGATGGCTGGGCGCGTGGCTCCGGTGGGGTCAACGGCGTCGATGCGCTCCCGCCGGCGGATGCGCTCTGCGACGCTGATCTCCCCGCGCTGCCGCGAGTGCAGTCGCGAGGTGCCGGTACTCCCGCTCGTCGATCTCGCCACGTGCGAACTGATCCGCCAGTCGCCGCTCGGCCGAGGCGCGCCGGGCGGTGCCGCGCGTGCGGCCGCCGCCACGGGCCAGCAGCAGGTACGAGGCGGCGGAAAGCCCGACGAACAGCAGAACGATCACCGTCATCGCCACCCAGGCCCACCCGCTCGGGCCGGACGTTGCCGAGTACGTCATCGGTGCTCATCTCCCGCGGACGTGGCCCGGGTGCAGCCAGGCTCGTCGCACCCACAACGCGCAGCCGGCAACCGAAGGTCCCGACGCGGGAGACCTGCGGCGCACCGGGCGGGGGACAGGAAGTCCCGCGGCGCGGGCTACCCGAGTCCGAACCAGCCGAGCACGGTCTGCACCAGGACGACGGCGGCGAGGACAGCGACGACGGCGACGCACACGGTGGCCAGCGCCTTGAGCGTCGGTCCGTTGGCGGCGTCGCCGAGCACGCTGCGCCGGTTGGCCAACAGCAGGATGAAGGTGAGGATGATCGGAGTGATCACCCCGTTGATCACCTGGGTGTTGATCAGCAGGCTGATCAGGTTGCCCGGCGCGAGGGCGATCGCGGCGCCCACCGCCACCAGGCCGGTGAACAGGCCGAGGAACAGCGGCGCCTCGCGGAAGCTGCGCGACACCGACCGTTCCACGCCGACGGCCTCGGCCAGCGCGTAGGAGGTGGACAGCGGCACGACCGCCGCGGCGAGCGCGGAGGCACCGAGCAGGCCGATGGCGAACAGCTGGGTGGCGGCCGGCCCGGCGACCGGCGTGAGGGCCAGCGCGGCCTGCTCGGCGGACTCCAGCGGGCCGCTGCCACCGATGGCCGCGGCGGTGGCCACGATGATCGTGATGCTGATGACGTTGCAGAAGATCGACCCGAAGATCGCGTCGACGCGCTCGGCCCGGTAGTCGTCCGGCCCGATCCCGCGGTCGGCGACCGCCGCGGCCTGGTACAGCTGCATGTACGGGGTGATCGTGGTGCCGATGAGTGCGACGGCGAGGAACAGGAACTCCTTGCTGGCCAGCAGGTGCGGCCACACCAGGTCGGCGCCCACCTCTCGCCAGTTCGGGTGGCCGAGCAGCATGGCCAGCGGATAGGCCAGGAAGGTCAGGGTGAGCAGCAGGAACAGCCGCTCGGCGTAGCGGTAGGAGCCGAACACGACGACCGCCCAGATGGCGACCGCGGCGATCGGCACGGAGATGTACCGGTTGACCCCGAGCAGCTCGAAGGCCGCCCCGATGCCGGCGAACTCCGACACCACCAGTCCCAGGTTGGCCACCAGCAGCATGAGGACGGCGAACGCGCCGGCGCGCAGCGGGAAGTGCTCGCGGAACAGCGACACCAGCCCTTCGCCGGTGTAGGCGCCGAGCCGGGCGCTCATCTCCTGCACCACCACCAGCGCAACGGTCACGAGGACCATCACGAACAACATCCGGTAGCCGAACTGGGAGCCGGCCGAGGCGTAGGTGGCGATGCCGCCCGCGTCGTTGCCGGCGTTGGCCGCGATCAGTCCCGGACCCAGCGCGGCCAGGGTGACGAACGCGCGCCGGCGCCACGTCCGCCGGGGCGGCGCGGACGGCTGGGCGGCGGGGACCTGGTCGGGAACGATGCTCACTCGACCACCCGCGGGAACCGGATCCGCCGTGGCGCGTCGACGAGGGCGTCGATGAGGTCGTCGGCGAGCACCCGACCGACCGGTCGTTCCTCGGCGTCGACCACGACCAGGGAGTGGGCGCGGGATTCGACGAACTTCTCCACCAGCTCCGGCAGCGGGGTGTCGGGCGCGACGGTGACCGGCCACGGCTCCTCGACCAGGTCGGCCATCCGCTGGTCGGACTCGGCCAGCAGCAGCACGTCGAACAGCGGCACCGTGTCCAGCAGCCGCCCGTCATCGTCGACGACCACCACGCTGTCGAGCTCCTCCCGGTGGTCGGTGTGCCCGCGCAGCCGCTGCCGCACCGTGCCGACCGGCTCGTCGTGCCGGGTCAGCACCATGCGCGAGGTCATCAGCCCGCCCGCCTGACCCTCCGGGTAGCGCAGCAGGGTGTTCAGCTCGCGGGCGCTGTCCGCCGGCATCACGGCGAGCAGCTCCTCCCGCTCATCGGGGTCCAGATCGCGCAGCGCGTCGACCGCCTCGTCCGGTTCCATCTGGGCCAGCAGCGCGGCACCCTGCCCGGTCGGCGCTTGGCGCAGCAGCTGCTCGACGTCCTCGGCCTCCATCTCCTCGACCGCGTCGGCGGCCGCCTCCGGATCCAGGTGGCCGAGCAGCTCCTGCCGCTGGGAGCGGCCGAGCTCCTCGAGCAGGTCAGCCAGGTCTGCCGGGCGCATCGCCTGCAGCGCCGCGTTCGGCCGGCGCAGCTGCAGCGGGTGCCCCGCCTGACCGAACGACTGGATCGCGCCCCAGTCGATCACCCGCTCCGGGGTGGGCCGGGCCCGCCACCGCGCCGGTCCCAGTCGGCGCAGCAGGGTGCCCATTCCGACGTCGGCGCCGACCAGCCGGTACGTGCCGGCCAGGCGGGCGATGTAGAGGTCGGAGGCGCGGATCACCCGTACCCCGTCGACGTCGACCAGCTGGTGGTCGATCACGTCCCGGACCAGCAGCACCTCGCTCTCCCGGCGGCGGAAGTCCCGCAGATCCAGCGTGGAGGTCGCCAGCCGCGCCCCGTCATGGGTCAGCGACGCGATCCGCTCGATCGGCACGAAGGCGCGGCGGAACCCGACCCGCACCACCAGGCCGGTGATCGGCGGGTACGCCCCGTCGTCCCACCGGGCGACCAGGTCGAAGATGCGGCCCACGACCTGACCCTCGGTGTCCTGCACCGGGCGCCCGGCCAGGCCGGCGACCGACACCAGCGCGTCGGCTACCGCACGGTTGGCCAGCAGCCGGCGAGTGCGGCGTTCCCGCCGCTCCCGCCGCGCGGCGGCACCGGTGGTGCGCGTCGAGAAGGGGTTGCTCACAGCAGGCTCCAACCTCAGCCGCGAGAGCTGACGCAGGCACCGCAGGCCAGCCCGGAGCGGGCCGCTGGGTCAGGCGAGCGTGGACCGCGGGTGAACGGAACGGCGGCGCAGCGTCGAACTGTGATAGTCGCTCTGCACGACGCCACCCCCTTCCAGGCGTGCCCGCACCAGGGCCTCGCCGGCGGCGGTCCAGGGCCGCCCCTCGCCGAGGCGATTGTGACACGACTCCGGCCGTTACCAGAACGGCCGACTCCCGCGGCGCACCCGTGCCGCGGGAGCCCTCCCGGCAGCTGATGGCGGTGCCGGGCAGGTGACCGATCCCGTAGGTCAATGCCAGCCCGAGCGCGCCGCCGACCAGGACACCGCGCCGCCGACCAGGACACGTGGAGCGGCGTGGCGTGGGCCCCGCCGAGTCGGGCGCTGGCTGCCCCGGGGAACGCCGGCGCGGCGGGCACGGCGGCCGCACACCGGCAGGCGTCAGCTGGTCGGGCGCAGCAGGACGGCGATGAGCGGCACCAGCGCGCCCAGGGTGGACGACAGCGCCGAAGCGCCGGCGCCCGGACCGGCCTGTCCCACCGTGAAGGCCGGCCCGTGCGCCGGGGCCGTGCCGACGACGACGAAGCCGGCCAGCGAGACGAGCCCGTCGTCGGCAGTCAGCACATTCTCACCCCACCGGTCAGCAGCCGGCACAGGCCAACGTCAGGTCGCCGATCAGCCTGCGGGCGATGCTGCCAGCGACGGGGGTGGCCCGGCCGGGCCGGCGTCGTAGCTGATCACGCGTGCCTTGCCGCTGTGCTTGGCGCGGTACATGGCCGCGTCGGAGCGGGCCAGCAAGTCGTCGACACCGATCGACGGGTCGCCCGGCTCCAGGGTGCCCACCCCGATGCTCGCCCGTACGGCGAGGCTGTGGCCGGCGAGGAGGAACGGCGCGTGCAGCGCGTCGGCGATCCGGGCCGCGGTGCTGAGGGCGTCGCCGCCGTCCTGAAGCAGGACGGCGAACTCGTCGCCGCCGAGGCGGGCGATGGTGTCGCCGCCGCGCAGGGCGCCGGCGATCCGCTCGGCCACCCGGCACAGCAGTGTGTCGCCGACGCCGTGGCCGAGGGTGTCGTTGACCACCTTGAAGTCGTCGAGGTCCAGGAAGATGACCGACACCGCACGCTGGTCACGCGCGTGCAGTTGCAGGGCGTGCCGCAGTCGGTCCCGGAACAACGCGCGGTTGGCCAGGCCGGTGAGGGAGTCGTGGAAGGCCAGGTGGTGGAGCTCGGCCTCGCGGGCAGCCAGGTCTGCGGCCAGCCGGCTGTTCTCCCGGACGGCGGCGTACTGGCGGGCCAGGAGCATCCCGACGACGACGGCGACGACCACGACCTCGCCGGGTGTCAGCGGATGGCCGGTGAAGGTCGCGCCGAGCACCATGGCGAAGGCTGCGACGACAGGGACGTAGGGGAGGAAGGACACCGGCACGCTGGGCGGCGCGGCGCCCCGCGGCCGGTCGTCGGAGTGGGGTGTGCCGGCCGGGCAGGTCCCGGCGACGGCGATCAGCAGGAAGGCGAGCAGCCAGCCCACGTCGATCGGTCCGCCGTCGTAGCTGCTGGTCGCCGCGAGGTAGATGAAGGTGCTGTCGGCGATGCCCTGGGCGAGAACGCCGAGGCCGACCAGGTTCAGCGCCGTCCGGTCGCCGCGCGTGCGCGCCAGCACCACCACGACGAGGACGACCATCGCCACGTCCGCGACCGGGTAGGCCAGCAGGAGTGCCCGGGCGAGCAGGTCGGGCCCGTCGTCGGCGGCGACGACCGCGCCGAGTGTGGTCTCCCAGCTCACCAGGCCGACCGCTGCGGAGGTCATGACGGCGTCGAAGACCCGCTGCCAGAGGCCCGTTCGGCCGCCGTCGGCGGGATGCAGGAGCAGGGCGAGCACGGCGAGGACGGCGAAGCCGAGGAAGCCGGCGTCGGCCAGCGACGGAAAGGGTGACGCGCCACGGGCGCACAGCCAGGTCCAGTAGGCCTGCCCGACACACCACGAGGCGCAGCTGCACGCCAGGAGCAGCCAGGCGACCTGCAGCCGTCCGGGCGAGCAGCGTCGCGCATGGGCGGCGGTGGTAGCAGCCGCGGCGCCGGCGGCGAGGAGCTGCGCCAGGTTGGACACGACCAGCGCGACCCCGCTGGGGAGCAGATGGGTGGCCAGCAGGAAGCCCGCCAGAACGCCGGCCGCCACGGCGATCGCCGCCCGGGGAGGTCCGAGCCGGTCCTGCATCGAGGTCACCCTTCGTCGCGAGAACATCGAAAGTTCTCCTGCATCCGAAGTCGGTCCGACGGCGGCGAACTTGATCACTCTCTCCCCCGGAGGGGTGACCGCTCGACTCGCGGTGACCGACGGTGATCGCAGCGGTGACGCCGTCGCTCCCTCGTGGCGCTGCCGGGGCGGCGGGACTTCGCAGGCGCGCAGCTGCATCTGCTGCTCGGGCGGTGGGGGCGTCCCCGGGGGGCGGCGGGACCGCTCCCCGGGGCCGTGTATGGTGGTCATTACCGACGCGGGGTGGAGCAGCTCGGTAGCTCGCTGGGCTCATAACCCAGAGGTCACAGGTTCAAATCCTGTCCCCGCTACCACGAGAGGGCCCGGTCACCGAGAGGTGGC
>JAOPWG010000110.1 GCA_025965775.1 Modestobacter sp.
GCGGCAGGCCGAGGTGCGCGACGCCGCGGCTGAGGTCGTCGAGCGTTGGCGTCAGGGCACCCTGACACTGCCTCCCCCACCGAGCGACGAGCAACTGGTCGAGATGCTCAGCATCTGCATGGGGGAGCCGGTGCCCGCCGAGTACGGCAGGATGCTGGCCGAGGAGGCACGAATACCCCCTGGCGACTATTGGACTACTGGAAGATGACGCGACGCCCGCGATTGGATGACTTTGTCACCTCTCAACGCGACGACCGCTAGTCTGGCAGGGGCATTGTAAAAGTCGCGATCGGGGTTGCTGAGCTGGGCTTTTAGGGCGGGCACGGACCGTGTGGTGGTCTGAGGGTGTCTAGTTCCTTGATCGCCAGCTAGATGTACTGCCCGGGCCCGCGTCGTCATCTTCCCCGTCTCCGCTCGTGGCTGCCGTCATCGCCACACAGTTGCCCGCCGAGCGCTTGTCGGTCCGGCAGTCGATCCCTCTGCTGCAGGAGTTGTCGCAGGTCCCCGACCCCCGTCGTCGCCGCGGTCGCCGTCACAGCCTGCAATCGGTGCTGCTGATCGCGGTCTGCGCGGTGCTGGCCGATGCCCGCTCGTTCGCCGCGATCGGTGACTGGTCGGCGATCCACCGTCCCGCCGTCGGGGTGTGCGGTCACCCGCCGCACGCCGCCACAATCCGGCGGGTGCTCATGGCCGTAGACCGGGGACAACCTCCGCCGCGCGGCCATCTCGTCATTGACGATGCGAAGGCCGGACTCGGTCCGCCGGCATACTCAGCGCAGCTCAGTAGGTTGGGGTGCGAATCCGGCCGTCCACGTCCTCGCTCGACAGCCACGGATTCAGAGCGGTCACCGCGTCGGTGCCCCACAGCACATAGTCCGTGACCGGGCTGCTGTCCGGCATGGGCACATTCATCGCCTTGTTCAGGACGTGGCGCAGGACGGCGGCCAACTCGCGTCCTGGTGTCCCGCTGCGCGGCGAGACCAGCGGGATCGTCGAGACGGAACTCACCAACCGCGTTGGCGCCACTCGCCGAGATGGGGTCGCTCTGCGCCCAGGGTGGTGTCCTTACCGTGCCCCGGATAGATCCACGTTTCGTCGCCGAGAGAGCTGAAGATCCGGGCCTCCAGGTCATCCATGAGGGACGTGAAGTCCTCGGGATCTGTTGTCCTCCCAGGACCCCCCGGGAACAGGCTGTCACCGGTGAACACGTGCGTGCCCGCGCCCTCCGGTCCCCGCCAGACCAGCGCGATGCTGCCCGGGGTGTGCCCGCGCAGGTGGACCACCTCGAGCGTCTGGTCGCCGACGGTCACGGTGTCGCCGTGCTCGACCGCGCGGGTGACCGGCACGGGCAGGTCACCGGCGTCCGCCGGGTGCGCCACGGTCTGCGCGCCGGTCGCGGCCACCACCTCCGGCAGCGCCCGGTGGTGGTCCCAGTGCCCGTGCGTGGTGATGATCGTCCGCACGTCGGCGTCCCCGATCATCGCGAGCAGCGCCGGCGCGTCCGCCGCGGCGTCGACCAGCAACGCCTCGCCGGTCGCGGTGGACGTGAGCAGGTAGGCGTTGTTGGCCATCTCGCTCACGGCCAGCTTGGTGATGGTGAGTCCCGGCAGCTCCCGGGTGTCGGCCGGACCGCCCACCTCGACGTCGCCGGTGTAGCTCTGCCCGCTCATCACTGCTCCGATCTGAGAACTGTCGGTGCCCCCGGTTAGGTTCGACCCCATGGACGCTAGTGCAGCTCACGACGGCCGTCCCACCGCCGGGGGCATCGTCGGCACGCCGGCCACCGAGCTGGCCGCCCGGGTCCGGTCCGGTGAGCTGTCCGCGGTCGAGGTGGTCCGCGCCCACCTCGCCCACCTGGCCGCGGTGGAGGGGCGGATCGGCGCGTTCCGGGTGGTCCGCGCCGATGCCGCCCTCGCCGAGGCCGCCGCGGTGGACGCGTCCCCGGAGCGGGCGCAGCTTCCCCTGGCCGGCGTGCCCGTCGCGGTGAAGGACAACGTGGCCGTGGCGGGGGAGATCTGCACCGACGGGTCCGCCGCCCACGACCCGCCCCCGGCGGCCGCCGACCACCCGGTCGTGGCCCGGCTGCGCGCCGCCGGCGCGGTCGTCGTCGGCATCACCCGCGTCCCCGAGCTGTGCCTCTACTCCGCCACCGACGGCCCGGGCACGGTGACCCGCAACCCCTGGGACACCGCGCGGTCCTCTGCCGGCTCCTCGGGGGGCAGCGCCGCAGCGGTCACCGCCGGCGCCGTCCCCCTCGCCCAGGGCAACGACGGGATGGGCTCGCTTCGGCTACCGGCCGCCGCCTGCGGGCTGGTCACGCTCAAGCCCGGCCGGGGCGTGGTCCCCGCCGGGATCGGCGCCGACAACTGGTCGGGAATGGCCGAGAACGGTGCCCTCGCCACCACTGTCGCCGACCTCGCGCTGGCGACGTCGGTGCTGGCCGGGTGGCCCACAGCCACCCTGCCGGAACCCGGACGCCCGCTGACCATTGCCGTCTCCACCCGGTCCCCGGTGCCCGGCGCCCGGCTCGACGCGCCCGGCCGGGCGGCGCTCGACGCGGTCGTCGCCCAGCTCGAGGCCGCCGGCCACACCGTCGTGCGGCGCGAGCCGGCGGTCACGCCCGCCGCGGCCCTGGGCACGGTGGTCCGCTGGCTCGCCGGGGCGGACGACGACGCCCGGGCGCTCGGGCTGGACCGGCGGAGGATGCAGCCACGCAGCCGATCGCATGCCCGCCTCGGCCGGGTGGCCCGCCGCGCCGGACTGCTCCGGCCGCGGACGGCCGACGCCTTCCGCGACCGCATGGCCACCTTCTTCGGTGACGTCGACGTGCTCGTGAGCCCGGTCGTCACCGGGCCGCCGTTGCCTGCCCGGCCGTGGCACGAGCGAGGGTTCCTGGCCAACGTCACCGCCAACGCGCGGTGGGCCCCGTGGACCTCGGCGTGGAACTTCGGCGGGCTGCCCGCGCTGGCCATGCCCGGCGCGCCCCGCCCCGACGGGACCCCGACATCGATCCAGCTCGTGGGACCGGACGGCTCCGAGACACGTCTACTGTGGCTGGCCGGAGACCTCGAACGCCGGCTGCCCTGGCGGCGGCACGCACCCGTCTTCGACCCACTCGCGCCCGCCGGCAGCCCGGTGGGCTGATCGAGCGCCGTCGCCCGGGTTGCGTCCGGCACACCCGGGAAGCCGACCCGACGGCACACCGTTGGACACAGCAACGAACCACTGCGACTGACAGGGATCACATGGACCGGCTCGTCGTCCGCGGCGCCCGCGAGCACAACCTCAAGGACGTCCACCTCGACCTGCCCCGCGACGCGATGATCGTGTTCACGGGGC
>JAOPWG010000349.1 GCA_025965775.1 Modestobacter sp.
AGGCGCTGTCGGATGTCTCCCTGGCCGTCCGCCGGGGCGAGGTCCACGCGATCTGCGGGGAGAACGGCGCCGGCAAGTCGACGCTGATGAAGGTCCTCTCCGGCGTCTACCCGGCCGGCAGCTACGACGGCGAGATCCTCTTCGAGGGCAGGCCCTGCCAGTTCGCCGGCATCCGCGACAGCGAGCACGTGGGGATCGTGATCATCCACCAGGAGCTCGCGCTGGTGCCCTACCTGTCCATCGCGGAGAACATCTTCCTGGGCAACGAGCGGCGTGGCCGCGGCGGCCTCATCGACTGGAACAAGGCCAACGCCGAGGCCGCCGAGCTGCTGGCCTCCGTCGGCCTGGACGAGAACCCGGTCACCCCGGTCGCCCAGCTGGGCGTCGGCAAGCAGCAGCTGGTGGAGATCGCCAAGGCGCTGTCCAAGGACGTCAAGCTGCTCATCCTCGACGAGCCGACCGCCGCGCTCAACGACACCGACTCCGCGCACCTCCTGGAGCTGCTCCGGCGGCTCCAGGAGCGCGGCATCACCTCGATCATGATCTCGCACAAGCTGAACGAGATCACCGCGATCGCCGACCACACCACCGTGATCCGCGACGGGCAGACCGTCGAGACCCTCGACATGAGCCAGCCGGGTGTCGACCAGGACCGCATCATCCGCGGCATGGTCGGGCGGGACCTCGAGTCCTACTACCCCGAGCGGGAGTCGCACCCGGGTGAGGAGGTGCTGCGCGTCGAGGACTGGACCGTCAAGCACCCCACCCAGGACCGGTTCGTGGTCGACCACGCGAACTTCGACGTGCGGGCCGGTGAGGTGGTCGGCATCGCCGGGTTGATGGGCGCCGGGCGCACCGAGCTCGCCATGAGCATCTTCGGCCGCTCATACGGTCGCGACATCTCCGGCCGGATCTTCATGCACGGCCGCGAGGTCAGGGCCCGCAGCGTCGCCGAGGCCATCGAGCGGGGCATCGCCTACGCCACCGAGGACCGCAAGAAGTACGGCCTCAACCTGATCGAGGACATCCGGCGCAACGTGTCCGCGGCCGCCCTGGGCAAGCTCGCCCGCCGGGGCTGGGTCAACGGCAACGAGGAGACCAGGGTCGCCGAGGACAGCCGCCGGGACATGAACATCAAGGCCCCGAGCGTGTCCTCCGTCGTGGGGAAGCTGTCCGGCGGCAATCAGCAGAAGGTCGTCCTGTCCAAGTGGTTGTTCACCGACCCGGACGTGCTGATCCTCGACGAGCCCACCCGCGGCATCGACGTGGGTGCGAAGTACGAGATCTACACCATCATCAACAAGCTGGTCGCGGCCGGGAAGGCCGTCGTGGTCATCTCGTCCGAGCTGCCCGAACTGCTCGGCATCTGCGACCGCATCTACACACTGTCCGCCGGCCGGATCACGGGCGAGCTGCCGGTACGTGAGGCCACCCAGGAGAGCCTCATGGTGCTCATGACCAAGGAGAGGGAGCTCGCAGCATGACCAGGACCGTGCCCCCAGACACGAACCAGACCCCCGCGGAGGTCGAGAACGCTCCTGCTGTCGCGCTGCGCAGCGGCACCAGCGACATCCGGCAACTGTTCAGCCGCAACCTGCGGCAGAGCGGCATCTACATCGCCTTCGTGGCGATCGTCGCGCTGTTCGCGATCCTGACCTCGGGCACCTCGCTCAGCCCGGGCAACATCACGAACATCGTCCTGCAGTACTCCTACATCCTGGTGCTGGCCATCGGCATGGTCATCGTGATCATCGCCGGGCACATCGACCTGTCCGTGGGCTCGGTCGTCGCCCTGACCGGCGGGGTGTCCGCGGTCCTGGTGATCCGGCACGGCATGCCGTGGTGGGTCGGCGTCCTGGCCGCCCTCGCCGTCGGCATCGCCGTCGGCGTGTGGCACGGCTTCTGGGTGGCCTACGTCGGCATCCCGGCGTTCATCGTCACCCTCGCCGGCATGCTGCTGTTCCGCGGCCTGACCCTGCAGGTCCTGAACAACGTCTCGCTGTCGCCGTTCCCGCCCTCGTACGGCAAGGTCGCCAGCGGCTTCCTGAACGGGCTCCTCGGCGGCAACGGCTTCGACGCCTTCACCCTGCTCATCGGCGTGCTCGCCGTGGCCGGCTACGCGGTCAGCGGCTTCCGCACCCGGGTCGCCCGGATCCGCTACAAGCAGCCGGTCGAGTCCTTCCCGCTCTTCGTCGCCCGCGTGGTGGCCGTCGGTCTGGTCGTCATGGCCTTCGCCTGGCAGTTGGCCCACGCCCGCGGTCTGCCGATCGTGCTGATCATCCTCGGCGTGCTGGTGGTCGCCTACGGCGTCATCACCAAGCGTTCGGTCTTCGGCCGGCAGGTGTACGCCATCGGCGGCAACCTCTCGGCCGCGACGCTCTCGGGCGTCAAGGTCCGGGCCGTCAACTTCTGGATCTTCGTCAACATGGGCTTCCTGTCCGCCGTCGCCGGGGTCATCTACTCCTCCCGGTCCAACGGCGCCCAGCCCGCCGCCGGCAACATGTTCGAGCTCGACGCCATCGCGGCTGCCTTCATCGGCGGTGCGGCGGTCACCGGCGGTGTCGGCACCGTCGTCGGCGCCATGGTCGGTGGCCTGATCATGGCCGTGATGAGCAACGGCATGCAGCTGATGGGTGTCGACCAGTCCATCCAGTCGATGGTCAAGGGTCTCGTGCTGCTGCTGGCGGTCGCCTTCGACGTCTACAACAAGCGTCGCGCCGGATCCCGCTGAGCACACCCCGGCGCGGTGCACCGGGGGAGCACCCCGCACCGCGCCGGGCGCCCACCCCGGCACCGCGTCGGTGGCACACCGGTGATCCCGCGCCATCCGGGGGAGCGTTGCTCCCGGTCAGCTCGTCGAGAGGGGAGAACGGTGGAGCCCGAGGGGGCAGCCCGCGCGCAGGTCATGTCCGACGTGGCGGCCCGTGCGGGGGTCTCGCACCAGACCGTCTCGCGTGTGGTCAACGGGCATCCGCACGTCGCTGCGGCCACCCGTGAACGCGTCCAGCGAGCGATCGAGGAGCTGGGCTACCGGCCCAACACGGCCGCTCGGGCGCTGGTCACCGGTTCGACCCGGACCATCGGCCTGGTCACGTCGCACATCAACCAGTACGGGCCGGCCCAGACGCTGCTCGGGCTGGAGCACGCCGCCCGCGCCGCGGGCTACTCGCTGAGCGTCGCGATCCTCGACGAGGACAGCGAGGGTGCCATGCGCGAGGCCGTCGACCGCTTCGTCGCGCAGTCCGTCGACGCGGTCATCGCGCTCTCCACCTACGGGCAGGCCGTCGAGGCGCTGCGACGGTTCGACGCGCCGGTGCCGCTGATCGCCGTCCAGGTGGGCCGCGACCCCCAGCGCCCCACGGTGTGGGTCGATCAGGAGGCCGGCGCCTCGCTGGCGACGCGGCACCTCCTGGCCCTCGGGCACCCGACGGTGCACCACGTGGCCGGCCCCCCGGACTCCCTCGAGGCCCGCGGCCGCATCCTGGGCTGGCGCCGCGAACTGGTCGCCGTGGGAGCCGTCGTCCCCGAGGTGCTGCACGGCGACTGGTGGCCCTCGGCCGGGCACGCCGCGGGCCGGGAGCTCGCCGCGCGCATCCGCGACGGCGTCCCCGACGGGACCGACGTCACCGCCGTCTTCGTCGCCAACGACCAGATGGCCCTGGGGCTGCTCAACGCGCTGCACGAGGCGGGGGTGTCCGTGCCGGGGGACGTCAGCGTCGTCGGCTTCGACGACGTGCCGGAAGCGGCGTACTACACCCCGCCACTGACCACCGTCCGGCAGGACTTCGCCGAGCTCGGCCGGCGGGGGGTGCAGCTGGTCCTCGCCCGCCTGCGCGGGGAGGACGTCCAGCCCGAACCGGTGGTGCCCCAGCTGGTCGTGCGGGCGACCAGCGGGCCGGCGCGCTTCGGGCGGCGGACACCCCGGCGCACGGACGCCGGTGTCCCGGTATGTTAGCGCTAACAATCAGCCTGTGACCCCCGACGACCTCGGGCCATCGACGCTGCGCGGAGGAGAACTGATGCTCGACGAGCGGGACACGTACGCCATCGGCGTGGACTTCGGGACGCTGTCGGGACGCGCCGTCGTCGTCCGGGTGCGCGACGGTGCGGAGCTGGCCAGCGCCGTCCGCCCCTATCGGTACGCCGTCGTCGAGCGGACGCTGCCGGCGACCGGTGAGCAGCTGCCGCCGGACTGGGCGCTGCAGATGCCCGGGGACTGGGTCGACGTGCTGCGGACGGCGGTCCCCGAGGCGCTGGCCGCCAGCGGCGTCGCCGCCGGGGACGTCATCGCGATCGGCACCGACTTCACCGCCTGCACCGTGCTGCCGACCACCGCCGAGGGGACCCCGCTGTGCGACCTGGCCCCCTTCCGGGACCGGCCGCACGCCTACCCCAAGCTCTGGAAGCACCACGCCGCCCAGCCGCACGCCGACCGGATCAACGCCCTCGCCGAGGAGCGCGGCGAGACGTGGCTCGCCCGCTACGGCGGCCGCATCTCCAGCGAGTGGGAGTTCGCCAAGGCGCTCCAACTGCTGGAGGAGGACCCGGCGGTCTACGCGGCCACCGAGCGCTGGGTCGAGGCGGCCGACTGGATCATCTGGCAGCTGTGCGGTACGTACGTGCGCAACGCCTGCACCGCCGGCTACAAGGGCATCTACCAGGACGGCCACTACCCCTCCCGGGAGTACCTGGCGGCGCTGAACCCGGAGTTCGCCGACTTCGTCGCCGACAAGCTCGAGCACCCGATCGGCCAGCTCGGTGAACGCGCCGGTGGCCTGACCGCCGAGGCCGCGGCCTGGACCGGCCTGCCGGAGGGAATCGCCGTCGCCGTGGGGAACGTCGACGCGCACGTGACCGCGCCGGCCGCCCAGGCCACCGAGCCCGGCCAGATGCTCGCGGTCATGGGCACCTCGACCTGCCACGTCATGCCCAGCGACCAGCTCGCCGACGTGCCCGGCATGTGCGGGGTCGTCGAGGGCGGGATCGTCCCCGGGCTCTACGGCTACGAGGCCGGGCAGAGCGCGGTCGGTGACATCTTCGGCTGGTTCGTCGACAACGGCGTCCCGGCGTCATACCGCGCCGCCGCCGAGGCTGCGGGGATCGGCCTGCACGAGCACCTCACCGAGCTCGCCGCGGCCCAGGAGGTCGGCGAGCACGGCCTCGTCGCCCTGGACTGGCACGGCGGCAACCGGTCGGTGCTGGTAGACGCCGAGCTCTCCGGGGTGATCCTCGGCCAGACGCTGGCCACCCGCCCCGAGGACACCTACCGCGCGCTGCTCGAGGCCACCGCCTTCGGCACCCGCACGATCATCGAGTCGTTCGAGAGCAGCGGCGTGCCGGTCACCGAGTTCGTCATCGCCGGCGGGCTGCTGAAGAACGCCTTCCTCATGCAGACCTACGCCGACGTCTGCCGCCGTCCGCTGTCGGTCATCGACTCCGAACAGGGCCCGGCGCTGGGCTCGGCCATCTACGCCGCGGTCGCGGCCGGGGCCCACCCCGATGTCACCACCGCCGCGCGGGCGATGGGCAAGGTGCGCCGGGGCGTCTACGTCCCCGACGAGCAACGGGCCGACGCGTACGACGCCCTGTACGCCGAGTACATCCGGCTGCACGACCACTTCGGCCGCGGCGGCAACGACGTGCTGCACCGGCTGCGGGCGCTCCGGCGGGCGGCGGTGCAGCGGGCGGGCCGTCCGGATGCCGCGGAGAACCACGACATCGACACCACGTCCTCCGCACTCACCGAGGAGCAGCCGGCATGACGACCACCGAGCAGGTCTCCCGCACCGAGCAGGGCACCCACCGCGCGCAGCGCGAGCACGTCGCCGCCCTGCACGCCGAGCTGACCCGCTACGCGCTGGTCACCTGGACGGCCGGCAACGTCTCGGCGCGGGTCCCGGGCGAGGACCTGTTCGTCATCAAGGGCAGCGGCGTCGCCTACGACGAGCTGACCTGGGAGGGCATCACCGTCTGCGACCTCGACGGCAGCGTCGTCGACGGCGTGCGGGCACCGTCCAGCGACACCGCGGCGCACGCCTACGTCTACCGGTCGATGCCCGAGGTCAACGGCCAGGTGCACACGCACAGCCCTTACGCCGCGGCCTGGGCGGCGCGCGGTGAGGCGATCCCGTGCGTATTGACCGCGATGGCCGACGAGTTCGGCGGCCCGATCCCGGTCGGGCCTTTCGCGCTCATCGGCGACGACTCGATCGGCCAGGGCGTCGTCGCGACGCTTTCGGGCAGCCGCTCGCCGGCGGTCCTCATGCAGAACCACGGCGTGTTCACCATCGGCCCGTCGGCGAAGGCTGCGGTCAAGGCCGCGGTCATGACCGAGGACGTCGCCCGCACCGTGCACCTCTCCCGCCAGCTGGGGGAGCCCATCCCGATCGCACAGGCAGACATCGACTCCCTGTACGCCCGGTACCAGAACGTCTACGGACAGCGTTGAGAGAGGACCGACCAGTGGCAGCAGACCCGTTCGCCGGGCGAGAAATCTGGTTCCTGACCGGTAGTCAGGGCCTGTACGGCGAGGAGACCCTGCAGCAGGTCGCCGAGCAGTCCCAGCGCGTCGCCGCCGCGCTGCAGGACGCCGCCGAGGTGCCCGTCCGGGTGGTCTGGAGACCGGTACTGACCGACGCCGGCGCCATCCGGCGCGCCATGGGGCAGGCCAACGAGGACCCGGCCTGCCTCGGGGTCATCACCTGGATGCACACGTTCTCCCCGGCGAAGATGTGGATCTCCGGGCTGGACGCCCTGCGCAAGCCGCTGCTGCACCTGCACACCCAGGCCGACGCCGCCCTCCCGTGGTCGACGATCGACATGGACTTCATGAACCTGAACCAGGCCGCCCACGGCGACCGGGAGTTCGGGTTCGCCCTGACCCGGCTGCGGGTGCCCCGGACCACGGTCGCCGGCCACGTTGGCAACCCCGCCGTCCGGGCCCGGGTGGGGTCGTGGACCCGCGCCGCCGCGGGCGCGGCGGCCGCGCGGGACCTGAAGCTGGCCCGGTTCGGTGACAACATGCGGGACGTCGCGGTCACCGAGGGCGACAAGGTGGAGGCCGAGATCCGCTTCGGCATGTCGGTGAACACCTGGGGCGTCAACGACCTGGTCGAGGTCGTCGAGGGCGTCGCCGAGTCCGCCGTCGACGCGCTGGTCGAGGAGTACGCCGAGCTGTACGCCATGGACGCCGACGTCCTCCCGGGTGGCGACCGGCACGACAGCGTGCGCTACCAGGCCCGTATCGAGGCCGCGCTGCGCAGTTTCCTGACCGAGGGCGGCTTCGGCGCCTTCACCACCAACTTCGAGGACCTCGGTGGGCTGCGGCAGCTGCCCGGCCTGGCCGTGCAGCGGCTGATGGCCGACGGCTACGGCTTCGGCGGCGAGGGCGACTGGAAGACCGCCGCCCTGCTGCGGGTGCTCAAGGTGGCCGCCACGGGGCTGCCGGGTGGGACCTCCTTCATGGAGGACTACACCTACGACCTGTCCGCCGACCGCCCGAAGATCCTCGGCGCGCACATGCTGGAGGTCTGCCCGACGATCGCCGGCGAGCGGCCGCGGGTCGAGGTGCACCCGCTGTCGATCGGCGGCCGCGAGGACCCCGCCCGCCTGGTGTTCACCGCGGCTTCGGGCGACGGCGTCGTCATCGGCTGGTCCGACCTCGGCGACCGGTTCCGCTGGGTGGCCAACGAGATCGAGGTCGTCGAGCCCACGGAGGCGCTGCCGAACCTGCCGGTCGCCCGGGCCGTGTGGGAACCGAAGCCGGACTTCTCCACCGCCACCGAGGGCTGGCTGACCGCCGGCGGGCCGCACCACACGGTGCTGAGCACGGCGCTGGGCGCCGACGAGCTGACCGACCTGGCCGAGGTGTTCTCCACCGAGCTCGTGCTCATCGACGCCGACACCACCCGGCGTGGGCTGGCCAAGGAGCTGCGCTGGAGCGCGGCCTACCACCGGCTGGCCCAGCGCCTGTGAGCGTCCGGGTGGAGTGCCCCGACGCAGGTTTCCTGCGCCGGGGCACTCCACTCAGGCGGTGAGCAGCAGCGGCAGCTCCCGCAGGCCGCGCATGACGAACTCGGGACGACGGACGGCCGGGGCGCCCAGCTCCAGCACCGACGTCCGCCCGAGCAGCGCGCCGAAAGAGGCCTGCAGCTCCACCCGGGCCAGCGGCGCGCCGATGCAGAAGTGCACGCCGGCGCCGAAGGTGATGTGCGGATTGTCGGCGCGGCCGACGTCGAAGGCGTCGGCGTCGGCGAAGACGGCCGGGTCGCGGTTCGCGCTGCCCAGCAGCGCCGCGATCTTCGCACCCGCCGCGACGGTGACCCCGCCGATCGCGACGTCCTCGGTGGCGGTGCGCTCGAACAGCTGCAGCGGGGAGTCGAAGCGCATCAGCTCCTCGATCGCCGTCGGCAGCAGGCCCGGGTCCTCGCGCAGCCGCCGCAGCTGGTCCGGGTGCTCCAGCAGGGCCAGCAGGCCGTTGCCGGTGACGTTGACCGTCGCCTCGTGCCCGGCGTTGAGCAGCAGGATGCAGGTGGTGACCAGCTCGTCCTCGGTCAGCCGGTCGCCCTCGGCGTCCCGCATGGTGACCAGGTGCGACAGCAGGTCCTCGGCGGGCGCTGCACGACGGTCCGCGGCCAGCGCGCGCAGGTAGGCGACGAACTCCGCGGCGGACCGCTCGGCGTCGTCCTCGACCTGCGTCGTCCGGCCGTACTCGTACATCTTCACGATCGCGTTGGACCATGGCCGCAGCAGCGGCCGGTCGGCCGCCGGCACGCCGAGCAGCTCGGCGATCACCGCGACCGGCAGCTCCTCGGCCATCCCGGTGAGCAGGTCCACCGACTCGGTGCCCGACGAGCGCTCCACCAGGCCGTCGACCAATGAATCGGCGAGCTCCTGCACCCACGGCCGCAGCCGCTCCACGTGCCCGCGGGCGAAGGCGGTGCTGATCAGCCGGCGCAGCCGGGTGTGGTCCGGCGGCTCCATCTCCAGGATCGCGTTGCGGTGGATCAGGTTGA
>JAOPWG010000134.1 GCA_025965775.1 Modestobacter sp.
GTGCCGGTCGGCCAGCAGCGCCATCAGGGCCGCGGTGAGGATCGGGAAGGCCAGCAGGATCAGCACGCTGGTGACCAGGGACGCCCAGGTGAACAGCGACATCCGGAACATGGTCATGCCCGGTGCGCGCAGGCACACGATCGTGGCGATGAAGTTGACGCCACCGAGGATGGTGCCCAGACCGCTGACCGCGAGGCCGGCGATCCACAGGTCACCACCGGCGCCGGGGCTGTGCGCCCCGGTGGACAGCGGCGTGTAGGCGTACCAGCCGAAGTCGGCGGCACCACCCGGGGTGAGGAAGCCGGACACCGCGATCGCCGAACCGAAGAAGAACAGCCAGAACGAGAAGGCGTTCAACCGCGGGAAGGCGACGTCGGGCGCGCCCAGCTGCAGCGGCATGATCAGGTTCGCGAACGCGAAGAACAGCGGTGTCGCGAAGAACAGCAGCATGACCGTGCCGTGCATCGTCAGCAGCTGGTTGTACTGCTCGGGCGAGAGGAACTGCAGGCCCGGCCGGGCCAGCTCACCACGCATCAGCAGCGCCATCAGACCGCCGACGAAGAACCAGACGAAGGCAACCGTCAGGTACATCATGCCGATGGTCTTGTGGTCCGTGGTGCGCAGCAGGCCCAGGAGCCGCGACCCCTTCTCAGCCTCGTGCGCCGGGCTGGGCCGGCTCACGATCGGGGCAGGTGCGATCGTCACGCTCGGAGCTTAGACGGTGCCCAAGTCGCCCGTGCAGCGGGCGAGGAGGTCGGTGCGGCGCGTCGGGGCACCCCCTGCCAGGGGGCCCCACCGGCCGGGCGGCGGACCCCGTGGACCAGGCCACGCACGCCGAGCGGGCGGGGCGTCCACCCGTCCGGGTGATTGGACCGAGTCCGGGCGGTATCCGAAGTTTGGCCACGTCGGACGCGGGAACAGATGATCTTGCGCTGGAGGGTCCAGCACACGACGGCCTCGCCGTCATGCGTAGGAGGTCCACTGTGCTCTGGAACATCATCGTGCTCATCGTGATCGGTCTCATCGCCGGCTTCATCGCCCGCGCGGTGATCCCCGGCAAGCAGGACATCGGCATCGTGGCCACGATCGTCCTCGGGATCATCGGTTCCCTGGTGGGGAACCTGCTGGGCAGCCTGATCTTCCATGGCCGCTTCGAGCTCGGAACCTCGGGCATCATCGGTTCCATCATCGGGGCGATCATCGTGCTGGGGATCTACGTTGCGGCCACCAACCGCAGGGGTGTCACCCGCTGATCCACAGCACTCCGCACTGCCCGACAAGGGGCCCGGCCGACCGGCCGGGCCCCTTGTCATGCGTCCGCAGCTGGTGCCGGTGAGGCCGGCACGTAGCCGGCGACGTCGACCGAGACCGTGACCGATACCCGGTCCGGGAGTCGACCGATGGCCGTGGACAGCTCCTCCGGCGTCCGGTGCCGGGCGTGCGGCCCCATGCCGACCATCGTCCGCACCGCCACCCGGTCGAGCACCAACTCTTCGCGGTGCGCCACGGCCGCCACCGGCCGCAGGTGGGGTTCGAGGGCGGCGGCCAGGCGACCGGCCTTCTCCGGGTCGACGCGCAGCAGCCCCAGCGGGCCGATCAGCTCGGCCAGGTGGTCGGCGGCCGGGGTCACCACGACCAGTCGCCCCTCCGGCGCCAGCACGCGGGCGGTCTCCGCCCCGTTCCGCGGCGCGAACACCACGAGCACCCGGTCCACCGCACCGGAACGCACCGGCCAGCGGGACCAGGTGTCGGCCACGACCGCGATCGCCCGCGGGTGCGCCCGCGCCGCCCGGCGAGCCGCGTAGCGCGAGACGTCCAGCCCGACACCCACCGCCCCCGGCGCCCGGTCGAGTACGCCGGCCAGGTGGGCCCCGGTGCCCCCACCGGCGTCCAGCACCGTCCGTGGGACTCCCCCGGCGACCACGGCGTCGCCCAGCGCGGCGGTCACGCCGGCGTAGTGGCCCGCGGCCAGGAAGTCGGCCCGGTCGGCCACCATCTGCGCCGAGTCACCCGAATGCGGGCTGCCCGCAGAGGGGAGCAGGGTCACGTATCCCTGCCGGGCCCGGTCGAAGGAATGGCCCTGCCCGCACCGCAGGGCCGCCCCGGCGGCGTGCAGCCCCTGGCCGCACACCGGACAGGCGAGGACGGCGACCGCGGCGGGCAGCAGGTCCGGCCGTGTCGTGCTCACCGGGCGGGCCGACGCACCGGCAGCGCGTGCAGCGTCACCTCGGCGAGCCGCCCGGCGTCGGCGACCGCGGTCAGATAGGTGCCGTGGGGCTGACGGCGGCGGTCGGTCGGCGAGCCGGGGTTGAGCAGGCGCAGCCCGGAGTCCGCCGTGGTGTCCCAGGGGATGTGGCTGTGCCCGAAGACCAGGACGTCGACGTCCGGGAACCGCTGGGCACACCGGCGCTCGCGGCCCG
Organism: Modestobacter sp.; assembly: GCA_025965775.1. Taxonomy (GTDB): domain Bacteria; phylum Actinomycetota; class Actinomycetes; order Mycobacteriales; family Geodermatophilaceae; genus Modestobacter. Next base: position 2,421 of record JAOPWG010000134.1, read on the forward strand.
CGGCGTCCCCGGTCTCGTGCACCACGGCGAACCGCACGCCCCCGAGCTCCACCCGGGCCACCTCCGGCAGCCGCTCCCGCAGGGCGCCGTGGTCGTTGTTGCCGAACACGCCCACCAGCCGCCCGGCGCGCCCCTCGATCTCGTCCAACAACGCGACGTCGACCCAGTCGCCGGCGTGCACCACGACGTCGGCGGCCTCGATCGCCGTCCACAGGGAATGCGGAAGATCACGAGCACGGTTGGGCACGTGGGTGTCTGAGATGAACACCACCGAAACGGGCACGACCCCATGTTCCCAGCCCGCTACCTTCGCCCCTCGGCCGACAACCAGCGGCTGACCAGTACGACGATTGAGGACGACGTGAGCCACTCCACCCCCACCCCTACGACCGAGGGGACGACCCCCGAGAGCGAGCCCTATCCCAAGCGGTGGCTGGCCCTCGCGGTCATCGCCGTGACGGTACTGATGGTCATCCTCGATGCGACGATCGTGAACATCGCGCTGCCCGCCGTCTCGGCCGACCTGGCCATCACCGAGGCGACCCAGCAGTGGATCGTCACCGCCTACACGCTGACCTTCGGCGGGTTCCTGCTCCTCGGTGGCCGGATCGCCGACTTCTGGGGGCGCAAGCGCACGTACCTCGTGGGCGCCGTCGGCTTCGCCATCGCCTCGGCACTGGGTGGCCTCGCCCAGAACGAGGCGATGCTCTTCGGCGCGCGCGCCCTGCAGGGGGCGTTCGGCGCCCTCCTCGCACCGGCGTCGCTCGCGCTGCTGACGGTGCTGTTCACCGACGCCAAGGAGCGGGCCAAGGCCTTCGCCGTCTACGGCGCGATCGCCGGCGGCGGCTCCGCCGTCGGCCTGCTGCTCGGTGGGGTGCTCACCGAGTACGCGGACTGGCGCTGGTGCTTCTGGGTCAACGTGCCGGTCGCGATCGTCGCCGTCGCCGCGGCCATCCCGATCGTCCCGGAGAGCAGGGCCCCCGGCGAGACCAAGTACGACATCCCGGGCGCGGCGCTGGTGACGGTGGGCCTGGCCTCGCTGGTCTACGGCTTCACCAAGGTGGCTGAGGCCTCCCAGAAGGACCCGCAGGCCAATGCATGGGCGAACGGGCCGGCGCTGACGTTCATCGTCGTCGGCCTGCTGCTGATCGCCGCATTCGTGGTCGTCGAGCTCAAGGTCCGCAACCCGCTGCTGCCCATGCGGCTGGTGCTCGACCGCAACCGGGGTGGGGCCTACCTGACGTCCACGCTGGTCGGCTCGGGGCTGATCGGGGCCTTCTTCTTCCTGAGCCTCTACTTCCAGCAGGTCCTGCACTACACCCCGGTGCAGGCCGGTTTCGCATCGCTGCCGACGACGCTGGGTGTGCTGGTGGCAGCCGGGGCGGCCAGTGCGCTGGTGCCGAAGCTGGGGCCCAAGCCGCTGATGGTGCTCGGTGGGCTGCTCGCCGCCGGTGGCCTGTTCCTGATGTCCTTCCTGGCCGTCGATTCGTCCTTCTGGTCGCTGGCCTTCCCCGGCCAGCTGCTGCTGGGGCTCGGGCTCGGCTTCACCTTCGTGCCGCTGTCGAACCTGGCGCTGATCGGTGCCGGGGAGCACGACGCCGGAGCGGCCAGCGCCATGCTGAACGCCACCCAGCAGGTCGGCGCCTCCATCGGCACCGCACTGCTGGCCACCCTCTCGGTCGGCGCCATCACCGCCGCGCTCCGCGACAACCCGCCGTCGGCCACGAACCCGGCCGCCGCCCTGGAGGCACAGGTGGCCGGTTACACGACGGCCTTCACCTGGGCGTCGGTCCTGCTGGTCATCGGCGCGCTGGTCTCGGCGGTGCTGATCAAGGCCACCAAGGAGGA
>JAOPWG010000203.1 GCA_025965775.1 Modestobacter sp.
GATGTCCAGCACCGGCTGGATGTAGGGCTCCGCGGTGCGGCGGACGAGCTCGGCGGCAGCAGGCGCCAGCGCGGCGAGCGCCGTTTCCTTCAGCTCGTCCACGTACCGGTCCTGCACCTGTCCGGGGTGCACGGAGACCGGCGCGGGGAAGCCGCGTTTGTCGGTGAGCATCTCGTCCAGCTCCGGCCCGACCGGGACGTTGCGGTACCAGACGTAGTTCAGCAGGCGCCGACCGCGCTCGAGCTCGCCCCCCAGGCCCGGGATCGGGTACATGCAGATGTGGCTCAGCGGACCCACGGAGTAGCTCAACGCGTCGTCGAGCAGCGCATGCGTCTCCGCGGACACCTCGGTCTCGGGCACCGTGCCGCGCCAGCCGACGTAACCGGAGTAGACCGGCGCGACGTCCGGCAGCAGACGCCGGCGGCCGGTCGAGGAGATGCCGTCGGCGAAGACCACCAGGTCCGCCCGCTCGGTGCGGCCGCTGACGAAGCGCAGCTCGACCCCGTCGGCGTCCTGGTCGACGCCGACGGCGAACTCGCCCAGGTGGTAGTTCTCGGTACCGAAGTCCTGCAGCAGGAACCGGTAGAGCGTCGTCCACGAGGTGAACCGCCACTCGGCCGGCTCCTCGTGGACCACCTCGTTGCCCGCGCCGATGTAGCGGAGCGCCGTGGAGCCGGTGCTGACCGCCTCCACCGAGACGTCGGCGCGGCGCTCGGTCAGCCAGCGGACGGTGTCGGGCTGCAGGACGATGCCGGCGCCGCGGCCGTCCAGCAGCGTCGGCGTGCGCTCGAACAGGTCGACGCGGAAGCCCAGGTCGCGCAGGAGGAGGGCGGTGGTCAACCCACCGATGGATCCGCCGACCACGATGGCCCGCTGCTCCTCGAACGTCGGCATCGGGTCCTCCAGGTGTTGGGTGGCACGGGACTTCCTCGCCCCGCAGCTCGTGTCCAGACTGACCCGCCATGGACCTCCAGTCATATGGGTGGCGCCACAGGGTTCTACCGAAGTACTAGGGGCTCTCACACCCTGCTACGGGCCCGGCCGGAGCCCCCGATGACCGCCGCCAGCGATTCCAGGCTGGCCACGTTGTGACCGGGGAGGAACACGTCGAGATGCGGCAGCGCAGCCGCCATGCCCCGCGCCAGCGGCTGGTAGCGGGGGTCGCCCTTGAGCGGGTTGAGCCACACCAGGCGGTACGCCAGCCGGGACAGCCGGGCGCTGGCCCGACCCAGCAACGCGGGGTCGTCCCGGTCCAGACCGTCGGAGGAGACGATGACGAACGCGCCGCGCAGCGCCGCGTGGCCGCGCCGCTGGTCCAGCAACCTGGTCAGCGACGTGGCCAGCCGGGTGCCGCCGTCCCAGTCGGCGACCTGCCGGCCCACGAGCGCCAGCGCCCGGTCGGCGGAGTCGTGTCGCAGCGCGTCGGTGACCCGGGTGAGCCGCACTCCGACGGTGAACACCTCGACCCGGTGCCCGGCGTGCAGCAGGGCATGGCCGAAGCGCAGCAGCGCCAGGGCGTAGGGGGTCATCGAGCCGGAGACGTCGACGACCAGGGTGACCGGCCGCTGCCGGATCCGGCGGCGACGCCGGCCGAGCTGCACCGGTTCGCCGTCGGTCGCCAGGGAGAGCCGCAAGGTGGCGCGCATGTCCAGGTACCGGCCGGTGCGAGCGGCGCGGCGTCGCCGGCTCAGCCGCCGGGGCAGCCGCACCCGCAGCCGCCGGATCAGCAGCGCGGCCACGCGGCGCTCCTCCAGCGTCATCCGTGCGAAGGACTTCTCCCGCAGCCGCTCCGCCTCGCTGGCGATGACCCGGGCCTCCTCGGGGAGTTCGAGCAGCTCCTCCCCCACCGCCACGTCCATCGCCGGACGGGCGACGGACTCGCTGTCCCGGTCCAGCACCGTCGGCGGCGGGTGCGGTGGGGACGCCGGCAGCGCGTCGGCGCCGTCGCCCCCGCCGAAGAACTCCGCGAACGCCCGCGTGTAGACCGGCAGCACCGCGACATCGGTGGCCAGGACCGCCCGGCCGGCCCAGTAGAGCTCGGCGGCGGTCGGCGGGCCGAGCAGGAACAGCGCCTCCTGGAAGGCCGCCGTCTGCGCCGGGCCGACCGGGACGCCGCGGCGGCGCAACAGCTCGACGAACTCCACACAGGTCCGGGCGAGGTCCTCGCCGGTCTGTCCCAGCCCCGTCACGCCCCGGTCAGCCGACCGGGTCGGGAACGACGTCGTCGATCGCCTCGGCCACCGCCTGCTGATCGTCGACGTCCTTCACCAGCGCGGCAAGGGTGTCCAGGGCGGTCTGCCGGTCCAGCTTGGCCAGGCCCAGCATGTGCAGGGCGCTCGCCCAGTCCACCGCCTCGCCGACCCCGGGACGGTTCACCAGGTCCAGCCCGCGGATGCGGGCGACCGCGCCGGCGACCTCCGCGGCGAGCGACTCCGGCACCTGGGGAGCCCGCAGCCGCAGGATCTCCAGCTCGCGCTGGGCATCCGGGTGCGCCACCCAGCTGTAGAGACAGCGCCGGCGGACGGCGTTGTGCAGGTCCCGGGTCCGGTTGGAGGTCAGGATCACCAGCGGCCGGGTCGGGGCCTGGATGCGGCCGAGCTCCGGGATCGTCACCGAGAAGTCCGACAGCAGTTCCAGCAGGAAGGCCTCGAACTCGTCGTCGGCGCGGTCCAGCTCGTCGATCAGCAGGACTGCACCGGCACCGCGCTCCAGCGCAGTCAGCAGCGGCCGGGGCAGGAGGTACTCGCGGGTGAACACGTCGGCGTGCCCCCGCCCCTCCCGCACCGCCAGGAGCTGGCGGGCGTAGTGCCAGTCGTAGAGGGCCTGACTGGTGTCGATGCCCTCATAGCACTGGAGCCGGATCAGCTCCCGCCCCAGCAGCTGGGCGAGGGCGAGAGCGATCTCGGTCTTGCCGACCCCGTTCTCCCCCTCCAGCAGCAACGGCCGGCCCATGCGCAGGGCCAGGAACGCCGCCAT
>JAOPWG010000250.1 GCA_025965775.1 Modestobacter sp.
GGTCCTCCTTCAGCTGCCGGCGGCGGTCTCCAGTGCACGGCGGGTGAGCAGCCGGGCCAGGTGCCGGCGGTACTCCTGGTCGGCGTGCATGTCGGCCGAGGGCGACGTCCCCTGGTCGGCGAGCTCCGCGGCCTCGGCGATCGACGCGCCGCGGGCCAGCGCCGCCTCCGTGGCGGTGGCCCGGACGACCATCCCGGCCATGTTGGCCAGCGCCACCCGGCCGTCGACGGCGGCAGCCGCCACGATCGGCCAGTCGTTCTCCCGACGGGTGAACTTCTCGTAGCCCCACCCGGCGGACCCGGTGCGCGGCACCCGCAGCTCGACGACCATCTCGTCGGGGGACAGCGCGGTCTCGAAGAAGCCGAGCCAGAACTCCGTCACCGGCACCTCCCGGCGCCCGCCCGGGCCCTGCACGACCACGGTGCCCCCGAGGGCGAGCAGCGCGGTCGGGAGGTCCGAGGCCGGGTCGCTGTGCGCCACGGTGCCGCCCAGGGTGCCCCGGTGCCGCACCTGCGGGTCCCCCACCCGGCCGGCCACGTGCGGGAGCAGCGGCACCTCGGTGCCGGCGACCTCCGACCGCTCCAGCTCGAAGTGCCGGGTGCCGGCGCCGATGGCGACCTGGTCGCCGTCCACCCGGACGTAGGACAGGTCGCTGATCCCGCTGATGTCGATCAGCACGGCGGGCACGGCCAGCCGCAGCTTCATCAGCGGCAGCAGCGAGTGCCCACCGGCCAGCAGCTTGGCGTCGTCCCCGTGCTCGGTGAGCGCGGCCAGCGCCTCGTCGACCGTGCGGGCGCGGACCAGCTCGAACGGCGAGGGAATCACGCTTGCACCTCCTGTGCCTGCGGGACCTGACCGGCGGCCGGCCCGGCCTGGGCCGCGGCCCGGACCGCGCGGACGATGTTGTGGTAGCCGGTGCAGCGGCAGAGGTTGCCCTCCAGCCCCTCCCGGACCTCCCGGTCGGTGGGGTCGGGGTTGTCGGCCAGCACGCCGATGGCGGCCATCACCATGCCCGGCGTGCAGAAGCCACACTGCAGGCCGTGCTCGGCGCGGAAGGCGGCCTGCATCGGGTGCAGCTCACCGTCCGGACCGGCCAGGCCCTCCAGCGTGGTGACCTGCGCGCCGTCGGCCTGGGCGGCCAGCACGGTGCAGCTCTTCACCGACAGCCCGTCGACGACGACCGTGCACGCCCCGCAGGACGTCGAGTCGCAGCCGATGTTGGTCGCCTTCAGCCCGCACACCTCCCGCAGGTAGTGCGCCAGCAGGAGTCGGGGTTCGACCTCGTCCGTGCGCTGCTCACCGTTGACGACGATGGAGACCTGCATCAGTTGCCCTCCTGCTGAGCGATGTGTCCGGCCTGCTGGATCGCCCGGAACACCCGCATCGGGGTGGTGGGCATGTCGATGTGGCGCACGCCGAGGTGTGCTGCGGCGTCGATGACGGCGTTCTGCACCGCCGGGGTGGACCCGATCGTCCCGGCCTCCCCGATGCCCTTGGCGCCCAGCGGGTTCATCGGCGTGGGGGTGGCCATGTCGACCAGTTCGAAGCTCGGCAGCTCGGTGGCCGAGATGAACGGGTAGTCGGCCAGCGTGGAGGTCGTCGGGTTGCCGTCCTCGTCGTAGAGGACCTCCTCCAGCAGCGCCTGCGCCACCCCCTGGGCGAAGCCGCCGTGCCGCTGGCCCTCGGCGAGCAACGGGTTGACGATCGTGCCGGCGTCGTCGACCGCGACCAGCCGTACCACCTGGGCCTTGCCCGACTCCACGTCGAGCTCGACGACCGCCACGTGGGCGCCGAACGGGAACGTCGGCGCGTTGGCGTTGAACACGGTGTTCACCAGCAGCCGCTGGTCGGCAGCGAGCTCGGCGAAGGTGACCCCGACGCCGGGGGTGCCGCGCACGGCCAGCCCGGCCAGGCCCAGGTCGACGACCAGGTCCTCGGGGTTGGCCTCCAGCTTCTCCGCCGCCCGCTTCCTGGCCAGCTCGACCAGCTCACCGGCGGCCTGGTGCACCGCCGCACCGCCCTGCTGCAGGCTGCGTGAGCCCATCGTGCCCCCGCCCTGCGGCACCCGGTCGGTGTCGCCGTGCACCACGGTGATCTTCTCCACCGGGATGCCGAGCTGGTCGCTGGCGATCATCGCCCACGCCGTCGCGTGGCCCTGCCCGTGCGGGGACGTGCCGGTCAGCACGGTGGCCGTGCCGTCCGGGTGGACCTCGAGTTCGGCGGCCTCCTTGGTCCCGGCGCCGTTGTCGGCCCCGGTGATCTCCACGTAGACCGCCAGCCCGATGCCCAGCTGGCGGGCGTCGCCGGCCTCCCGGCGACGGGCCTGCTCGGCGCGCAGGTCGGCGTAGCCGGCGGCGTCGAGCGCCTTGTCCAGCGCTGCGGGGTAGTCGCCGTTGTCGTAGGTCGCACCCATCGGCGTGGTGTGCGGCTCGGAGAACGCCGGCAGCAGGTTCTTCCGGCGCACCTCGGCCGGGTCCATCCCGATCTCGGCGGCGAACAGGTCGATCGCCCGCTCGACGGCGGCGGTGGCCTCCGGCCGGCCGGCACCCCGGTAGGCGCCGATCGACGTGGTTGTGGTGGCCAGCGCGCGGCCCTGGGCGTGCACCTTGGGGAAGCCGTAGACGCCCGGCGCCATGAGCATGGTCAGGGTGGGCAGCACGGCGCCGATCCGGGGGTAGGCCCCGCAGTCCTGGTCGAAGACCAGGCTGTAGGCCTCCACCGTGCCGTCCCGGCGGCCGCCGATGGTGACCACCTGGTCCTGCCCCCGGCCGTGCAGCATGCCGACGAGGTTCTCCGAGCGGCTCTCCGCCCAGCGGACCGGGCGGCCGACGTGCTTGGCCAGCCAGGCGACGAAGGCGTACTCCGGGTCCGCGCCGATCTTCGCGCCGAACCCGCCCCCGACGTCGGGGGTGACGAGGTGGATCAGGTCGGGGTCGATCTTCAGCCAGTCAGCGAGCTGGCCGCGCGCCTGCTGGGCGCCCTGATTGGTGCACCAGACGGTGACCCGGCCGTCCGCGCCCCAGGAGGCGGCCGCGGCGCGGCTCTCCAGCGGCACCGGCGCCACCCGCTGGTTGACCACCGCCTGGGTGACGACCACCTCGCACCCGTCGAAGAAGTCCGCCGCAGCGGGCTCGCCGAAGGAGGCCATCACGTTGGTGCCCGCCTCGGGGAAGAGCAGCACCTCGTCCGCGGCGGCGGCGGCCGTGCTGACCACCGCGGGGAGGGGGTCGATGTCGACGACCACCAGCTCGGCGGCGTCCTCGCCCTGGTACCGCTCCTCGGTGAGCACGACCGCGATCGGGTCACCGACGAACCGGACGCGGTCGGACGCCAGCCAGGGCCGGGTCATCGCCTGGTTGATGAACGGGAAGGGCGGCGGCAGCGGGACGAGGTCGGACAGGTCCGCCGCGGTCACGACCGCGACCACCCCCGGCGCCTCGAGCGCCGAGGAGGTGTCCACCGACAGCAGGCGGCCATGGGCCACCTGGGAACGGACGAACGTCGCGTGCAGCGCCCCGGTCAGCCGGTCGTCGGTCAGGTCATCGGTGTAGGTCGCCCCGCGGGTGAGGAAGAGCGGGTCCTCCGTGCGGACCACCCGTGTGCCCAGAATGCTCATGCGCCAGCCCTTCGTCGTCGCCAACGAGGCACACTCAACCAGACCCTTGTGACCGCGCACACAACCCCTCCCGCCGGGCGGGATGTGATCTGCTGCTCGGCGTGCGGGACACAGCGGTGACGGCGGCCCCTCCCGGCACCCGGACGCGCGGGGCCACCGCCCTGCTGGTCGTGGCGGTCGTCGCGGTCGCGCTCAACCAGCGGCCCGCCGTCGTCGGGGTGGCCCCGGTGCTCGGCGACCTGCGGGCCGGCACCGGGCTGACCAGCGCGCTGGCCGGCCTGCTCACCGCACTGCCGGTGTTCTGCTTCGGCGCCTTCGCACCGCTCGCTCCGCGGCTGGCCCGCCGGATCGGCCTGGAGACCGCCGTGGCGGGGTCGCTGGTGCTGCTCGCCGGCGGTATCGCCCTGCGGCTGCTCAGCCCGGTCGCGCTGCTCTACGCCGGCAGCCTGCTCGCCGGGGCCGCGATCGCGGTGGCCAACGTGCTGATGCCGGCCTACGTGAAACGCGAGTTCCGCCGTCCCGGCACCGTGATGGGCCTGTACTCGGCGGCGCTGAACGTCGGTGCGGCGGCCGCCGCCGGGCTCACCGTGCCGATCGGGGTGGCGCTCGGCGTCGACTGGCGGGTCGCGCTGGGCTCCTGGCTCGCGCTGGCCGTGGCCGCACTGGCCCTGTGGGTGCCGGTCGCCGGGGTGGGCCGCAGCCACACCGCCCCCGACGAGCGGCGGGCCGGGGCCTGGGCGTTGCTGCGCGCTCCCCTGGCGCGCCAGGTCACGGCCTTCCTGGGGCTGCAGAGTGTGCAGTTCTACTCGTTCAGCGCCTGGCTGCCCACGCTGCTGGCCGACGCCGGCGTGCCCGTGGGCGAGGGTGGCCTGCTCCTCGCGGTGGCGAACGTGGTGGGCGCGGCCGGTGCCCTGCTGGCGCCGGCCCAGGCCGGCCGGATGCGCACCCAGCGCCCCCTGGTCGCGGTCGTCGTCGTCGCCTACGTGGGCGGGCTCACCGGGCTGCTGGTCGCCCCGGCGTCGGGGACCTTCCTCTGGGTCGCCCTCTTCGGTCTCGCCCAGGGCAGCGGGTTCGCCCTGGCGCTGACCCTGATCGTGCTGCGCAGCGCCACCCCGCTCGTCGCCGCCCAGCTCGGCGGGGTGGCCCAATGCCTGGGATACCTGCTGGCGGCCACGGGGCCGGTGGTGCTGGGCGCCCTGCACGACCGCACCGACGGGTGGACCTGGCCGGTCGCGCTGCTGCTGGTCCTGCTCCTGCCGATGATCTGGAGCGGGTGGGGCGCCGCCCGCGACGCCGTCCTCGGCGCAGACCGGCCGGGGACGCCGACCCGCCCGGCTGCCGCGTCGTCCTGAGCCGGACGGCGCTTCCGGGCGGGACGGCGGTGCCCTTACTGCTGCGGCGCCTGCGACGGGTCGCCGTTCCAGTCCTTGCCCGCCTCGCTGGCGTGCTCGGAGGCACTGTCGGTCGAACCGGCGACGGACTCGACCATCTCGGCGTCGGTGAGCTTCTCCCCGGCGGCTTCCACGTTCCTGCTGGGCTCGGTCATCGCGACGACTCCTTCGTCCTGCGGTCTCGGTCCCCCGAGCCCGTCCCCGCCGCGAGGCGACGGCAAACTTCCCCGCGCTCAGCCGGCGTGCGGCGACAGTTCGAACCACACCACCTTGCCGCCGTCCCGGTCCTCGACGCCTCAGCGGTCGGCGATGGCGGCGACCAGCTGCGGCCCGCGTCCCCGGGCGCGCTCGCCGGAGAGCTCCTGGACCAGGGGGCGGATCGCCGAGCCTGACCCGAGGCAGAAATGCAATGGCCGTTGCATGCAACACTCGTTGAGTTGGGTAGTGTGCAATACAACAGCGCATCGGCAGCGCGCCGACGGACTTCGACGGAGGGACGACGACCGTGACGGACCCCTCCGGCCAGCCCGCCGACCCCGCCACCCGGGCCCTGCGCGAGCTGGTCGACGAGCTGGACAGCTGCATCACCGGCCTGGACCGGGCCCGCGACCGCGCCGCGGACCTGCTCCGGCAACGCGAGTCCGGGGACACCTGGTTCGACATCGTCGGCCGCGAGACCCCGCCGCTTGTCGTGGAGCAGATCAGCACCGTGCTCGGGTCGCTGTCCACGGCCGGACACGCCTGGCGCCGCGAGCAGGCCGCCGCCCTGCAGGCCGAGGACGTGAGCATCAACCGGATCGCCGCACTCTTCGGCGTCACCCGCCAGCGCATCTCCACGCTGCTGCGCGAGCCGCGGGACCCGGCCGCCGACTGACCCCCGCGTCAGGCCGACAGCCGGTCCAGCACCCCGTCGATCGCCTTGTAGATGCGCTGCTCGGAGACCGGCCGGGGGGTGCCCACGGCTTGCGCGAACAGCCCTACCCGCAGCTCCTCGACCATCCAGCGCACCCGGGACACCGGGTCGTCGGGCCCCCCGCCGGCCGGGACCCGGGACCGCAACTGCTCGTACTCGGCGGTGACCGCGGCGACCTGGGCCATCCACAGGGCGTCCCGTGCGGCGTTGGCCGGCAATTTCTCCAGCCGGTGGGTCATCGCCGTCAGGTAGCGGACCAGGTCGGGCAGCCGTCGGCGCCCGGCGTCCGCGACGAACCCGCGGTGCAGCAGGCCACCCATCTGCCGGCGCAGGTCGGCGATCGCGGCCTCCGGCACCCGGCGACCCGGGGCGGCGGCGATCGCGACGGCGACCTCACGGGCCTCGGTCAGCACCGCCTCCACCCGGCGCACCGCGTCCGTGGTGAGCGGCAGGAACTGCTCGCGCGCTGTCTGCACCAGCGCGGCGAACGCCGCCTCGTCCCGGGGTGGGCCGCCGGCGGCGGCCATGAGCTCCACGGCGGCGGCGTCCACACAGTCCGCGACCAGGTCGGGGATCTCGCCGTCCGGGTTGAACTGCAGGGCCAGCCGCGAGCGCGGCGACAGCGACTTGACCACCGGCCGGACCGGCGACCCGGCGCTGAGCACCAGCAGCCGGCGTGCGCCACGCCAGGTCAGCCGGTCCGCCTCGGCCTCGGTGGCGACCACCCGGACACCGACGGTCTCCCCCTCGTCGACCAGCGCCGGGTAGGCGGTCACCACGTGGCCGCCGCGCCGCACCTCCACGCTGCGCGGCAGCGTGCCGAACGACCAGGAGGTCAGCCCGGTGCGCTCCAGGTCCGACGCCGCCCGGGCCAGGCTCGCCCGGCTCTGCGGGGCCACCTGCGCCCGGAGCGCCGCGAGGTCCTTGCCGCTGGCCAGCAGCTGGTGCCGGTCGTCGAGCACCCGGAAGGTGGCCCGCAGGTGGTCGGGCACCTGCTCGGGGTGCCAGGCGTCCGGCGGCACCGTGACCGCGGTCGCCCGGCGCAGCTCGCGCGCCAGCGCCGGCAGCAGTGGCTCCACCGGGTCGATGTGCGGCAGCACCTCGCGGACCCGGTCGGGGATCGGCACCAGGCCGCGGCGCAGCTGCTTGGGCAGCGTGCGCAACAGCGCGGTGACCAGCTCGGCACGCAGGCCGGGGACGGTGAAGGCCAGCGACTCCCCCGACGTCTGCTCGGCCACGGCGTCCAGCACGCCGAGCGGGACGTCGACGGTCACGCCGTCCTCGGCCTCCCCGGGGGCGAAGGCGTAGGACAGCGGCAGGGTGAGGCCCTGGGTCAGCTCGACCTCGTCGGGGTAGTCCTCGACCCGCACCTGCCCGGCCGCGGCGGCGTTGGTCAGCAGCTCCGGGGTGAAGGTCAGCAGGTCGGGGCGCTCGCGGCGGGCCTGCTTCCACCAGCTGTCGAAGTGCCGGACCGAGACGACGTCGGCGGGCACCCGCTCGTCGTAGAGCTCGAAGACCGTCTCGTCGTCCACCCGGATGTCCCGGCGCCGGGCCCGCTCCTCCAGCTCCGCGACCTGCTGCAGCGCCCGCGCGTTGTCGGCGGCGAAGTGGTGGTGCGTCGTCCACTCGCCCTGCACGAGCGCGTGCCGGATGAACAGCTCCCGGGAGACCACGGGGTCGATCGAGCCGTACTGCACCCGCCGGCCCACCACCAGCGGCAGTCCGTAGAGGCTGACCCGCTCGGTGGCGACGACCGAGCCGCGCCTGGCATCCCACCGCGGCTCGGAGTACTGGCGGGTGACCAGGTGGGCGGCCAGCCGCTCGACCACCTCGGGGTCGACGCGGGCCACGGTGCGGGCGAACAGCCGGCTGGTCTCCACCAGCTCGGCGGCCACCACCCAGCGCGGTGGCTTCTTCGCCAGCCTCGTGCCCGGGGCGAGCACGAAGCGGGTGTTGCGGGTGCCCAGGTACTCCCGGCCGGGCCGGCCGGGCTTGCCGGTGCGGTCCTTGACCGGTTCGGCCTGCATCCCGACGTGGGACAGCAGCCCGGCCAGCAGGGCGGCGGACACGCCTCGCTCGTCGGGCGAGTCGGCCAGCTGGCCGACGCCCATGCCCAGCCGCCGGGCGGTGCTGCGCAGCTGGCCGTGCAGGTCCTGCCACTCCCGGATGCGCAGGTAGTGCAGGAACTCCCGCTTGACGGTGCGGCGGAACTGGTTGCCGCTGAGCGCGTCCTGCTGCTCGACCAGGTACCGCCACAGGTTGAGCAGGCTCAGGAAGTCGGAGTTCTCGTCGGCGAACCGGGCGTGCATCTCGTCGGCGGCCTGCTGGTGCTCGGCCGGGCGCTCCCGCGGGTCCTGGATGGTCAGCCCGGCTGCGATCACCAGCACCTCCTCCAGCACGCCGCGGCGGTCGGCCTCCACGACCATCCGCGCCATCCGCGGGTCCAGCGGCAGCGCCGCCAGCGCACGGCCGGTGTCGGTGAGGCCGGCGCCCGGGCCGGTCGGACGGTCGCGCCCGCCGCCCTCCCCCGCCGGGGACTCCGGCGCGAGCGCGCCGAGCTCCTCCAGCAGCGCGATACCGTCGGCGACCGCGCGGCGGTCCGGCGGATCGATGAAGGGGAAGTCGGCGACCTCGCCGAGCCCGAGGGCAGCCATCTGGAGCAGCACCGACGCCAGGTTCGTGCGCAGGATCTCCGGGTCGGTGTACTCCGGCCGCGACTCGAAGTCCGCCTCGCTGTACAGCCGGATGGCGATGCCGTCACTGGTCCGCCCGCACCGGCCCGCCCGCTGCCGCGCCGAGGCCTGGCTGACCGGCTCGATCGGCAGCCGCTGCACCTTGGTGCGATGGCTGTACCGCGAGATGCGGGCCGTGCCGGGGTCGACGACGTAGCGGATGCCGGGCACGGTCAGCGAGGTCTCGGCCACGTTGGTCGCCAGGACGACCCGCCGGCCGGTGTGCGGCTGGAACACCCGGTGCTGGTCGGCGGCCGAGAGCCGGGAGTAGAGCGGTAGCACCTCGGTGCCCGGGAACGCGCGCTCGGTGAGGGCGTCGGCGGTGTCACGGATCTCCCGCTCGCCGGCCAGGAACACCAGGACGTCGCCGGGGCCCTCGGCCACCAGCTCGTCCACGGCATCGACGATCGCGCTGACCTGGTCACGGTCGGGGTCGGCCGCCGGGCTGCCCGCCGGGGCTTCGGGGTCGACCACCGGGCGGTACCGCACCTCGACCGGATAGGTGCGGCCGCTGACCTCCACCACCGGGACCGGCCGCCCCTCGGTCGCGAAGTGCTTCGCGACCCGCTCCACGTCGATGGTGGCCGAGGTGATGATCAGCTTCAGGTCGGGCCGGCGCGGCAGCAGCTGGGCCAGGTAGCCCAGCAGGAAGTCGATGTTCAGGCTCCGCTCGTGAGCCTCGTCGATGATGATCGTGTCGTACTGGCGCAGCATCCGGTCCCGCTGCACCTCGGCCAGCAGCACACCGTCGGTCATCAGCTTGACCAGCGTGGCGTCCCCGACCTGCTCGGTGAAACGCACCTTCCAGCCGACCACGTCACCCAGCGGGCTGCCCAGCTCCTCGGCGATCCGCTCGGCCACGGTGCGGGCGGCGATCCGGCGGGGCTGGGTGTGGCCGATGCGACCCCGGACGCCCCGGCCCAGCTCGAGCAGGATCTTCGGCAGCTGCGTCGTCTTGCCCGAGCCGGTCTCCCCGGCGACCACGACCACCTGCGAGTC
>JAOPWG010000269.1 GCA_025965775.1 Modestobacter sp.
CGGTGGTGGCTGGCGGCCATGGGGCTGAACGCGGTCGGCCTCGGGCTGCACGCCACGGCGCTGCATTTCGGCAGCCTCGCCGTCGTCCAACCCCTGCTCGTGGCGAACCTGCTGTTCGCGCTCCCGATCAACCACTGGCTGCGGCGCGAGCCCGTCCAGGCCGTGGAGCTCGTCTGGGCCGGCCTCCTGGCGGTCGGTCTGAGCGGCTTCCTGCTCATCGCGACCGTCGGCGTGCCGCCGGCCCAGCAGACGGTCGACAAGGGGCCCGCCGTCGGAGCGGCGGCCCTCATCGCGGTGGTCGCCGCCACGCTGACCATCACCGCCCGCCGTTCCGGCGGCAGCACCGCAGCGACGCTGTTGGGCATCGCGACGGGCGTGATGTTCGCGGTGACGGCCAGCCTGCTGAAGGTCAACACCGGGTTGCTCGCCCACGGCCCGTTGCGGCTGCTCGCCGGCTGGCAGCTCTACGCCCTGGTGGCCGTGGGCGCGATCGGCCTGCTGCTCAACCAGCTCGCCTACCAGTCGGGGCCGCTGTCGGCCAGCCTGCCCGCGATCACCGTCGTCGACCCGCTCGTCGCCATCCTCATCGGGGTGGCGGTCTTCGACGAGAACCTCCGGCACCGCCCGCCGGCCCTCGCCGGTGAGCTTCTCTGCCTGGGCCTGCTCGCCCTGGCCGGTTACAACCTCGCGCGGCTGGAAAGTGCGTCCGCTCCCCCGCTCGGGGCTGCCGGCGAGGTCCCTCACCAGCCGAACGGTGAAGAACCGTCACTGCGCACTCCCGGACCGCTCCCCGGTCGGGGTCACGGGGCCGGCCGCACATCCGTGGACGGCAAGCCGCGTCGAGAGGCGTCAGATGGTCGCTCCGCCCGGCTGTGCGGCCCACCGTGCGGCGCATCTCGTCGAGGGCATGGGCATCGCGGAGCGTCGCGCCGGCCACCGCCGGGCCGGGGTCAGTGACAGGCGTCACGACGACAATGCACATAACAGGTCGTAGCGTTTTGGCTGCGCTCAGCTAATCGATGGGCGTGGCGCCGGTCCGCCAAACCCTGCCCACCGGTCGCCTCCCAGTACAGCACCAGGGCAGGGGTGGGGGACCCACATTCACGGCGCGCCTGCGCGCGTCTCGGGGTGAAGCCGCGCATCGCGGCCGGGCACCGATCGCCCGAACCCGACAGCTCACCTCGCCGGCGGTGATCGGAGGATCACCATGCCCAACCACCGTGCACCGCGCTATGTCCGCACCAAGAAGGCTCTCACCGGCGTCTCCGTCGCAACCGGCGCCACCGTCGTCGGCCTCGGAGTCCTGAGCTCCCCGGCACAGGCCGCTACCACGCACGACTGGAGTGGCGTGGCCCAGTGCGAATCCAGCGGAAACTGGAGCATCAACACCGGCAACGGCTTCTACGGCGGGCTGCAGTTCACCCAGTCGACCTGGGCCGGGTTCGGCGGGACCGCCTACGCGCCCCGCGCCGACCTCGCCACCCCCGCCCAGCAGGCCGCTGTCGCCGAGAAGGTGCTGGCCGGTCAGGGCATCGGCGCGTGGCCCGTCTGCGGCAAGCACCTCACCGGGGGAACCACCACCGTCGCCCCGGCCCCGGCCCCGGCCAGCCCGGCGCCCCGACACGCGTCCCCCCAGACCGCTCCCCCGGCGCAGCAGGCCGCCCCGGCGACCGCCCCGCGGCACGCCGCTCCCGAGCCTGCTGCCCCGCAGCACACCGCCGCCGGCACCTACGTGGTGACGTCCGGCGACACGCTGTCCGGCATCGCCGCGAGCCACGGCGTGGCCGGCGGCTGGCAGGCCCTGTGGCAGGACAACCGGAACATCGTCGCGAACCCCGACCTGATCATCCCCGGGGAGAAGCTCGCCGTCTGACCCGCCCGAGGTGGGGGCGCCCCATGGCGCCCCCACCTCAGCGGCCGGGCCGGAGGCGCACGGCCGCTCTGCTCTCGCCCGGAGGTCCCGGCTCGAGGTCGTAGACGGTCGATCTCCCGTCCGGACCCGCGCAGGTGGGGCGTTGTTCGTCCCTCTGGTCCCCTGCAGCGCTCCAGATGCGCGGAACGCCCCGAATGCGATGCGCGTCGCCCCTCCTGGGGTGTCAGCTCCAGGGCAGCCGGCTTCGCCCGGCCCAGTAGTCGGCCGCGGACTCCGGCTGGACGAGGTGCGTCGCATCCACGGCCGGGTCCAGGTCCATGTCCAGCGCAGCCGTGTTGCCGATCAGCTGCGGCACGGTGACCGCGCCGCTCAGGACGACGTCGCACCACGGCTGGGCGAGTGCCGCCGCGAGGGCGAGTGCGTCGACTCCCACGCCGGCCGCCCGGGCCAGCCGGTGCAGTTCGGTGGTGGCCGGGGACTCCGCGACGGTCAGGCGCCCGTTCGCCAGCGCTTCCTTGACGACGACCCGGACCCCCGCGGCGGAGGCCTCCGCCAGGGCGTCGGCGGCGGAGCGCTCGAGCAGATTCCAGGTGGTCTGGACGCTGGTGAACAGGGCGACCCCGTCGACGGTCACCTCCAGACCGCGCCGGACCGCGTCGGCCTGTGCCGGCCCCGACGTGCTGAACCCCACCTCCACGCCCTCGGCGCGCAACTCGGCCAGGCGACGCAGCAGCGGTCGGTCGTCCCACAGCGGGCTGTCCACGGTGAGGGAGTGCACCTGGTACAGCCGGATCCAGGACCCCAGCAGCTCCCGGGTCTCCGCCCACTGACGCTCGAACGCCGCCGCGCTGTGGTCCTTCACCTCGTGCTGGGCGGCGTCGGACCGCCAGTTCCCGGTGTACCGGTATCCCCACTTGCTGGCCACGAAGGGACTCGCGCCCGAGCGTCGCAGCCACGAGCCCAGGAACTCCTCGGCCCGGCCGTAGGAGCGGGCCGCGTCGACGTAGTCGATGCCCAGGTCGGCGGCGGCATCCAGCAGCGCGTGCGTCCGGGCCTCCAGCACCGTGGGCGAGCGGTCGGCGCCCAGGTCGGTGTCCCGGCCCAGGGTGATGTAGGCAGGCCGCCCGACCGCGGCCAGTCCCAGGCCGAGCCGGGCACCGGATCCGGGTGGCCGGTCACCCGTGGAGGGCAGGGGCACGGAGGTCCTCGCAGCAGAAGACGTCGGGGCCTCACGCTATCGAAGGACGCGTCCCTCTCGATCGGAGGACGACCTCGCCCGCCCCGAAACTCTCCCCCCGGCGTGCCCGACGCACCAGCAGCCGGTTCGGTGAACGGGTTCAGGCCACGCCGGCGGATCAGTTCGCAGACTTCGCTGGTTCCCTCAGCCGTCGACTCCCTCAGCCGTCGACGTATCGGTCGCGCTCGACGACGAACTGGCCGGTGGCGGTGTTGGCGTCGATGAAGTCCGGCAGCAGCGGGATCCGCACGGTCACCGTCACACAGACCGAGAACTCCTCCCCCGGCGTCAACGCGGGCCGGTAACTGCCGGCAGCGTCACAGCCGGTCCCGACCGGGGCGTAACCCAGCACGACGTCGGTGGCCTCCACCGACTGGTCCTCAACCGCGATCCGCGCCGCCGCCGCCGCCCGCGCCTGCCCGACGACCGGATCCGGGGCCGTGCCCAGCGCCCGACCGGCCTCCCGGGCCGCCTCGGTCGCGGCGAACACCCCGCGCTGCACCGCGGAGAGGCCGGCCACCAGATACACCAGGGGCACGAAGACGACCAGGGCGATGAACACGAACTCCACGATCGCCGAGCCCCCCTCCCCCTCGTCCCCACCCAGGCGCCGAGCCACCCATCTCACGGCGCCTCCGCCACGGCCCGACCGGCGACGTCGATCGGCAGCACGTCCCCCAGCGCCCCGAACAGGCTCGGCACCGCGCCGGTGCACCGCACGACGACCAGGGTCAGCCCGCTGACGTCGGTCTGCTGCGCCGAGGCGCACGACAGCCCGTCGGCCGTCTGCGGCGAGGTCGCCCGGCCGACCACCTCCACGGTGCGGGCCGCCCCGAGCTCGGCCGGGACGTCGGCGTTGGCGGCGTACCGGGCGCCCTCCTGGGCGCTGGCGACCACCACGTTGCGCACGTGCACGTAGACCGCGACCTGCAGCACGCCCAGGAGGAGCACCACGACCAGCACCCCGACCAGCACGAAGTCGACCACCGCACTGCCCCGCTCACCGTCGCCGCCGTCGAGGGCGTCGCCGTCGGCGAGGGAACGTTCAGCCAGCACTCGTGACGGAACTCAACGCGTTCTGCACCGCGTCCACGATCGCCGCCCGGAAAGGAACAAGGATCGCCAACACGAGCGCCGCCGTCATCACCGTGATCATCACCCAGCCCGGCACGTCGCCCCGCTCCGGATCATCTCCGCGCGAACGGGCAGTGAGCGCGGTCAGCGCCGCCATCAGGAACGCATGGGCACGCATCCGAGGTCCTTCCTCCAGTGGGACACCGGCGTCACTGCGCCAGCGAGACGATGCTGATCAGCCCCGGGAACAGGGCGAACAGAACGGTGACCGGCAGCACCAGGAAGACGACCGGGACCATCATGGCGATCTCCTTGCGGCCACCGGCCTCGAGCAGCCGACGCTTGCCCGCCTCCCGGACGTCGGCGGCCTGGGCCCGCAGCACCTCGGCCAGCGGCGTCCCGCGCTCGATCGCCACGATGAGGCCGTCGACGAAGCGGGCCAGCGCGTCCAGCGAGGTGCGGTCGGCCAGCTGTTGCAGGGCCTCGATCAGCGGGACGCCGGCCCGCGCCCGGCCCAGCGCTGCGCCCAGCTCCCGGGCGAGCTCCCCGCCGGACAACCGGGTGACCCGGGCGATCGCCGCCGTGGGGCTCTCCCCCGCGGTCACGGCCAGCGCGAGCAACTCGGCGACCACGGGGAACTCGGCCAGCAGCAGTTCCTCGCGGCGCTGCACCTGCTGGGTGAGCCACCAGTCCCGGCCGAGGACCCCGCCCACCAGCCCGGCGATGCACAGCAGCGCCGCCGACAGCACGTTGACCGCCCCGGAGAGCGCGGAGCCGAGCACGGTCAGGACAGCACCGCCGAGCAGACCGAGCCCACCCCAGACCACCTGCTCGACCCGGAAGTCCTCCACAGTGGTGTCACCGCCGAGAGCGTCCAGCCGGCGGCGGACGGCGATGCGCCCGCCGAGCAGCCGGTCCACGTGGCGGGCGCCGTCGGACAGCGCCGGTCCGAAGACCCGCCGGGCTGCGGTCAGCAGGCCGGGCTGGGTGGCGGTGCCCAGCAACCGCGAGGGCGCCGGGGTGTCGGAGACGTAGGGCGCCAGCCGATCGACCAGCCGCACGTGCCGGAACGGCGGCGCGTAGGCGATCGCCAGCAGCAGACCGGTGGCCGCCACGAGCCCCACCAACATCCCGACCAGCCCAGGACTCATTGCAGCACCCGCACGTCCTGCGGCAGCCGCCCGATCCGCAGCATCAGCCGGTAGGCGAGGAAGCACAAGACCCCGCCGCCGATCAGCAGCGCCGTGCCGACCGCGCTGTCGTAGGCGGCCAGCGTCTGTTGCTGGGTGGCCAGCAGGAGCAGCACGACCCACGGCGCGGCGACCGCGAGGCGGGCGGCCTGCACGACCCAGCCCTGGCGCGTCTCCAGCTCGGCCCGGGCCCGGGCGTCCTCGCGGAGGAAGACCGCCAGCGCCCGCAGCACCCGCCCCAGGTCGCTGCCGCCGACCTCCCGGGCGACCCGGAGGGTCTCCACGATGCGATCGCCCACCGGGTCGGCCAGGTCGTCCTTGAGCCGGTCGAGTGAGTCACTGAAACGACCGGTCGACCGGTGGTCGGCGGCAAAGCGGGCGAAGGCACCGCGCAGCACCTCGGGGCCGCGGACGGCGAGCGCGGCCAGCGCCTCCGGGAGCGACAGCCCGGCCCGCACGGCCGAGGCCAGATTGTCGACGACCTCCGGCCAGACCTCGCGCAGGTCGGCCCGCCGCCTGGCCGAGAGCCGGCGGACCAGCAGATACGGCACCGCGGAGCCGAAGCCGCCGAACACCAGGCTGATCGTGACCGTCCGGGTGGTCACGAGGACCAGCACCAGCGCGGTCAGCCCGAGGGCGACCTGCAGCGCGACCAGCTGGGCGGGGTTGATACCGGTCAGGCCGGCGGAGGACAGCAGTTGCTGGCGCCGGCCGGGACGCCGCTCGGTCCGGCGCTGCGGCGCCCGCCGGCCGCTGCGCCACACGAGCAGCAGGCCCACCCCCAGGGCGAGGCCGAGCAGGCCCCCTGGCGCACTCATGCCGACCGCCGCCCGACCGCGTCGCCCAACAGCTCGGCGAGGTCGATGCCGAGGGCGGCGAAGCGCTCGGGATGCGGCGGGTACCCGTCGGCGCGGACCAGCCGACCCTCGCGGGTGGTGAACAGGTCCGCCGTCTCCACGACGCTGCCCTCGGTGCGCCCCGGCAGCGCCACCACCTCGCGGACCCGGCGCTGCCCGGTGGGATCGGTGCCCACGTGCACCACCAGGTCGACGCTGGAGGCCACGGTGGGGACGACGAAGGCGTGCCCGATGTTCTCCCCGGCCAGCAGCGGCAGCGTGCACATCTTCACCACGGCCTCCCGGGCGCTGTTGGCATGCAGCGTGCACATCCCGGGCAACCCGGAATTCAACGCGATCAGCAGGTCAAGGCACTCCTCCTGCCGCACCTCCCCCACCACCAGCCGGGAGGGCCGCATCCGCAGCGCCTCCTTGACCAGCCGACGCAGCGGGATCTCCCCCGCTCCCTCCAGGTTGGGCTGCCGGGTCTGCATCGACACGACGTCGGGCAGCGGCACCCGCAGCTCGAAGACCTCCTCGCAGGTGATCACCCGCTCCCGGGCCGGGATCGCCGCGCACAGGCAGTTCAGCAACGTCGTCTTGCCGGCCTGCGTGCCGCCGGACACCAGGATGTTCAGCCCGGCGGCGACGGCGGCCTCCAGGAACCGGGCCACCTGCGCGGGCAGCGTGCCCAGCACGACCAGCTCATCCAGGCTGTGCGCCTGCAGCACGAACTTGCGGATGTTCACCGCCATGTGCCGGCGGGTGATGTCGGGAATGACGACATGGAGCCGGGACCCGTCGGGCGTCATCGCGTCGACAAACGGGGTCGACATGTCGATCCGCCGGCCCGAGGTGCGCAGCATCCGCTCGACCAGGTCGGCCAGCTGCCCCGCGCCCAGGATCGTCGTCGTCAGCTCACTGCGGCCACGCCGCGCGATGAAGACCCGACCGGGCTCGTTGACCCAGATCTCCTCGACCTCGGGGTCGTCCAGCCAGCGCTGCAGCGGACCGAAGCCGGCCACCCGGTCCAGCACGTCCCGGACCACGGTTTCCGGATCACCGATCGGCGGTAGCGCCGAGGTCAGCGACCGCTCCGAGTAGTCGGCCACCACGTCGCGCACCAGCAGCCGGATCGGCGCCGGATCGGTGAACGGGTCCAGCCCGCGCCGGCGGATCAGTTCCCGGACTTCGCCGTCGACCACGTCGAGGGCACTGGTCATCGCCGGCACGACACCCCCGCTGAGCAGCCATCGGATCAATTGAGTCCGGTGACTGTAAGCGGATGGACCCGTCGTCCGCCGAGCCCCTGTGGACGAACTGTGACCATCGGACGGCGATGTTCACCCGATCAGGTGACGTCCGGCGGTCACCCACGTCACTGTCCGTGCCGCGGCCACCCTGCGCCGGAGGCCGTCCCCCGCCGTTGTGCGCTCGTTGCCGTGTCCGCGGGCGGAGAACCGACAAGGAGCGCACAACGGGCGCGATCCCGCTCGCGAAGGACGTCGGGGACCGCCACTCCAGCGCTACCGTGGCGCTCCGATCGTTCCCCTCCTGCTGGGAAGAGGCGGGCTCATGGCGCGCGGCGTGAACCTCGAAGACATCCACCCGCTGGTCGAGGCCAGGACGAACAGCCAGGACCTCGACGGCCTCATCGACCTGTACGCCCCGAACGCGAGCATGGTCATACCCGACGGGTCCACCGTGACCGGCCTGGACGCCATCCGCGAGCAGTGGTCGGGTTTCCTGGCGATGAACGGGCAGATGACGGTCCGCAGTCGCTTCGCCATCGAGGCCGGGGACCTGGCCGTCCTGAGCAACGAGTGGACGCTCACCGCCGACGGAGAAACGATGTCCGCGGTGACCGCCGAGGTCGCCCAGCGTCAGCCCGACGGCGGGTGGCTCTACGTCATCGACCATCCGTTCGCCGGCCTCGAGGCACCGGAGCTCGCCGCACTCGCCGCCGCGGTGGCGCACCCGGAGCGCTGAGCCCGCGCTGGTCGACCGCGGTCGCCTCGATCTCCACCATGAGCCCGGGGAAAGGCCAGCCGGGTGATCCCGAGCAGCGTGCAGGTGGGCCGGACGTCGGCGGCCCGAGGCGTTCGGCGAGGAGGCCCCAGCTGTCCTTCGTGGCGTCGGCGTCGGTCGTGTACATGGTGAGCCGGACGAGTTGCCCAGCGTCCTGCCGGCGTCCTTGAGCACTGTCTCGATGTTGTTCACGGCGAGCGTCAGCTGCGCGCCCAGGTCGCCGGCGCGCTGGGGCCGCCGTCGGGCGAGGTGGCGGACTGGCCCGAGCAGACGAGCACCCCGCCGGCGCCCTCCACCAGCTCCGCCTGGTTGAAGTGGACGCGCTGTCGAGACCCGCGCCGGCTCCGCGACGGGCCGGCCGCCGTCCTCGTGTGCCCTGCCCGGCACGGGGTAGGGCTCCGTCCGGAGCCTTACCGCGGCGCCACCGGACCGATCGCCGGGATCGACAGATGAGCCGTCTCTTCTCGCCGCTGACGCTGCGCGGCACGACGTTCCGCAACCGGGTGTGGGTTGCCCCGATGTGCCAGTACAGCTCCGTGGAGGGCTATCCGAACGACTGGCACCTGGTGCACCTCGGCGGCCTGGCCCGGGGCGGGTCCGGGCTGGTGATGCAGGAGGCCACCGCGGTCACCCCGCAGGGCCGGATCACGCCCGCCGACGCCGGCATCTGGGAGGACGGGCAGACCGACGCGTACGCGCAGATCACCTCCTTCATCCGGGCGCAGGGCGCGGTGCCCGGCATCCAGCTCGCGCATGCCGGCCGCAAGGCCTCCACCGAGCAGCCGTGGGTGGGCGACGGCTACGTCGAGATCGGGCAGGGCGGCTGGCAGACGGAGGGCCCGTCCTCCGTGCCCTTCGGGGACTGGCCGGCGCCCAAGGAGCTCACCGTCGACGAGATCCACGGGGTGGTGCAGGCCTTCGCCGACGCGGCCGGCCGTGCGCTGGAGGCCGGGTACGCGGTGGCCGAGATCCACGGTGCCCACGGTTATCTGCTGCACCAGTTCCTCTCCCCGCTGGCCAACCACCGCACCGACGACTACGGCGGGGACCTCGAGGGACGCAGCCGCTTCCTGATCCAGGTGGTCGACGCGGTGCGCGCGGTGTGGCCGGAGGAGCGGCCGCTGTTCGTCCGGTTCTCGGCCACCGACTGGTCACCCGGCGGTTGGGACGTCGAGGAGACCGTGGAGCTCTCCCGCCGGCTCGTCTCGCACGGGGTGGACCTCATCGACGT
>JAOPWG010000281.1 GCA_025965775.1 Modestobacter sp.
GGCCCCCGCGCCCCGCCACACCCAGGAGTCCACCCCGACGCGCCGCACCCCGGCCGCCGGCACACAGACCCTGACCCGGGTGCTCGCCGGCCTCAGCCGCTGGACGGTCCGACTGGTCCTCCTCGCCCACATCCCCGCGACCGACACCGCGACCGACACCGAAGGCGACGACCAGTGACCGGCATCCGGCGCAGCATCGTGCTCCTCCTCGCCGTACTCGCCGTCCTCATCGGAGTCGTCGGACCGGCCCAGGCCTCCTTCGCCTCGAAGACCACCGCGCTCGGGGCCACCGTCACGGCGATCACGGTCGCCCCGCCGACCAACGTGAGCACCAGAGGCACGAGGTGCCTCGCGACCTCCGGCGGCTGGTCCGGCACCCCGACGACGACGCTGCACGCCCAGGCGTCCTGGTCGGCCAGTGCCACGCGCGGGGTCACCGGCTACCTGCTCACCGCCGTCTTCTCCGACGGCACCAGGTATCCGCTCGCCCAGGTCGCCGCCCCGAGCACCTCAGCCAGCGGTGACTTCGACGCCTCCTACGCCACCCAGAACATCCGGATCACGGTCACCACGCTCACCAGCTACGGATGGACCGCCGAATCCGCCGTCTCAGGAGTCATCAGGTGCTGACCCCCATCGCCACCGACGACCCGACCGCCGCGCTGCGCCGCACGAGAGCCGGGAAGGTGCCGGAGGCGGGACGGACGACAACCGCGCACGACCTCCTCGACGGCTTCGCCGCGCTGACCCTGGCCGCCGCCGCGGCCGCCGGCCGCCGGCATCACCGGGCGGCCTGAACCACCCACGCCCCCCCATGCCCGGTGCCCACCCCGGGATCCGGGGTGGGCACTGGGCGTAGAGGCGTAGAGGCGTAGAGGCGTAGAGGCGGGTCAGGCGACGAGGCGGTAACCGACCCCGCGAACGGTCCGGATCTTCGGGGACTGCAGCCCCGCGGCGGTCAGCTTGCGGCGCAGGTTGGACATGTGCGCCTCGACGAGCCGGAGGTTGCCCTCCCAGTCGGTCTGCCAGACCTCGCGCAGCAACGTCTCACGCTGCAGCACCCGGCCGGGGCGGGACACCAGGGCCGAGAGCAGGTCGAACTCGGTGCGGGTCAGGTCGACCTCCGCACCGTCGACCCGGACCTCGCGGCTGTCGGGGTCGACCTCCAGCTCGGCCAGCCGCCGTACCGGGTCCTCGGGCGAGGCGGCGGGCTCGGGCACCGAGGGGGTACGCGGCCGGCGGAGCATGGTCTGGACCCGGGCAACGAGCTCCCGCGGGGAGAAGGGCTTGGACATGTAGCCGTCCGCCCCGACCGCGAGGCCGATCAGCAGGTCGACCTCCTCGGCGCGGGCCGTGAGCATCAGGACGTAGCAGTCGGTCTCGGCCCGGAGCTGCCGGCACACCTCGGTGCCGTCCGCGTCGGGGAGGCCGAGGTCCAGCACGACGACGTCGGGGGCGTCCCGGCGGACCTCCTCCAGGCACGCGGCCCCCGATGCGACCTCGCGGACGCCCATCCCGGCGCGGCGGAGCACCGTCGCGACCAACTCACGGATCTCGTCGGTGTCCTCGACGACGAGCACGGACTGACCCGACACGATCCCTCCTCCACGACGACGACTGCGCAGGACACCCATCCGGTGTCCTGCGCAGGTGATCGTCAGCGGAGGGACCGATCTCGACCCCGCGCCGGGGGCCGGTCCCCCGATCGGGTGAGCGGCCAGGGTCCGGTCCCGGCTGAGCCGGCCGGGAGGTCGGCCTGTGTGTCGCCTGTGCGTCAGACGAAGGCGCTCATCCCGGTGATCGAGCGGCCGACGATGAGGGTGTTCATCTCCCGGGTGCCCTCGTAGGAGTACAGCGCCTCGGCGTCGGCGAAGTACCGGACGACGTCGTAGTCGAGCACGATGCCGTTGCCGCCGAACAGCTCGCGGGCCCAGGCGACGGTCTCCCGGCCGCGGGCGGTCACGTAGCTCTTGGCCAGCGCCGCCTGGTCGTCGCGCAGCGCGTCGTCCTCCTGCAGCTGGGAGAGCCGGACGGTCATCCCCATGCTCGCGGTGACGTTGCCGAGCATGCGGACCAGCAGGTCCTGGATCAGCTGGAAGCCCCCGATCGGCTTGCCGAACTGCGCACGCTCCCTGGCGTAGGCGACCGCCACCTCGTAGGCGCCGAGCTGGCAGCCGACGCCGCTCCAGGCGACCCCGCCCCGGGTCACCTTCAGCACCTTGTTGACGTCCTTGAACGTGTTCCCGCCCTCGAGCTTGTTGTCGGCGGGGATACGGCAGTCGGTGAAGGTGAGGTCGGCGTTCTGCACCGTGCGCAGCGCGAACTTGTCCTCGATCTTGCTGGCGGTGAAGCCGGGAGCGCCCTTCTCCACCACGAAGGTCTTGACCTGGTCGTCGTCGAGGTCACGCGCGAAGACGACGACCACGTCGGCGAAGGTGCCATTGCCGATCCACCGCTTGGCGCCGTTGAGCACCCACGAGTCGCCGTCCCGGCGTGCGGTGGTGCGCATGCCGCGGGCGACGTCGGACCCACCCTCGGGCTCGGTGAGCCCGAACGCGCCGATGGTCGCCAGCCGCATCATCGACGGGATCCACCGCTGCCGCTGCTCCGCCGAGCCCAGCACCATGATCGAGCCCATCGCCAGGCCGTTGTGCACGCCGAGGAAGGTGGCCATGGACGGGTCGACGCGGGAGAGCTCCATCGCCTGGAAACCGGCGAAGAGCCGGGACGCGCGGGGGCGACCGTCCCAGTCGTAGGAGCGGCCCACGATGTCGACCTCGGCGAAGCGCGGGATGAGGTCCATCGGGAACTCGGCCGCGGCCCAGGCGGCGTTGACCCGGGGCTTGACCTCGCTGGCCAGGAACTCGCGCAGGGCCAGCAGCTCCTTCTGCTCGTGCTCGGGCAGCAGCGACTCGTAACCGAGGAAGTCTGCGGGCAGCAGCAGGTCGGCGCTCATGGAGGCGGGGCCTTCTTCCTGTCGTCGATGCACCGAGGAACTCGGCGCCGAGGGACCGATCCGGACTGATGCTGCGCCTGATCGCGCCGGTCAGCCACCGAGAGAGAACCGGGCGGGCGCCGTGCCGCCGGCTCAGCGCGGAACCCGGCGCCGCAGCAGCCGGACCGCCGGCCGATCGAGGAAGAGGAGGAAGAATGCGTAGTAGTTCACCGCGGGGAAAGCGACACCGAGGACCAGGGCGACGACCAGCAGGCCGGTGGTGGCCACCGACGCCTCCAGGCGCACGTCCCCGGCGGCGACCCCCTCGCGGCGCAGCGCCGCCCGGCGCCGGACCAGGACCGACAGCACGCTCACACACGCCGAGCTCGCGGTCACCGTCCCGACGTACATGCCGACGGCGAGCCGCTCGGAGCCGTACACCGCCGTCACCTGGGTGACGAAGGGGAGCACCACGACGGTGAACGCCCACGACAGGTTGACCAGGAGGAAGAGCCCGTCGTAGGCGCCCACCCGCTCGGTCAGCGCGTGGTGGGCCACCCACAGCCGCGCGATCACCACGAAGCTCAGCGCGAACGAGCCGAACTGGGCCAGGTGGTCGCCCAGCAGTGCGCCGACGTCCTGGGCGGCCTCCGCGCCGGCCAGCAGGTCGATCAGCGGCAGCACCAGCAGAGTGATGGCGATGGCGACCACCGCGTCGAGGAAGGTGACCAGGCGGTCCAGGCCGCGGTCGGTACGCACGGACGGCACGCTGACCGGCCCGGTCGCCGGTCAGTTCAGCGCGCGGGTGTCCGGGGGCAGGGTGCCCCCGGCGACGATGGTGGCGGTCGCGTCCTGCAGCGCGGTGAGCGCCACCCGCTGGGTGAACGGCCCGGTCGAGACCCGGGCGACGCCGAGCTCCTGCAGCTCCCGCGCCGGCAACGAGGCGCCGGGCACGCTGATCACCGTGAGCTTCCGCGGGCCGAGCGCGTCCACCAGCGCGGCGATCTCCTCCCGCGCGACCACACCCGGGACGAAGACCACCGGCGCCCCGGCCTCCAGGTACGCCGTCCCCCGCCGAACCGCCTCGGCCAGCACCTCACCGCGGTCGGCGCCCGGCCCGGCCTTGACGAAGGCATCGGTGCGGGCGTTGAGCACGAAGTCGATGCCGGCATCCCGGCCGGCCCGCAGCACCGCCTCCACCGCGGCCACCGCGTCGTCCAGCGGCTTCAGCTGGTCCTCGAGGTTGCCGCCGACGACCCCCGCAGCGATCGCCCGGCGGGCGGTCTCCCCGGCGTCGCCGTAGCCGCCCTCGAAGTCCATCGTCACCGGGACGTCGACGGCGGAGACGATCCGCTCGACCATGCCCAGGTGCAGCTCGAGGGGGATGTTCTCGCCGTCCTCGTAGCCGAAGGTGGCCGCGATCGAGTGGCTCGCAGTGGCCAGCGCGCGGACGCCGGGCGTACCGGCGACGACTCTGGCGGACACGACGTCCCAGACATTGGCCAGGATCAGGATCTCCGGGGCGGTGTGCAGGTCGAGAAGGGCGCGGGCCCGGGTCGAAAGATCAGCCACGCCCGGGGACCTAGCCACAAGTCGACTTCCCGACACATCGACCGGTCGCCGGCGTCACGGCTGGGCCCGGCGTTCCCGCGGGAACGCCTTCAGCCATCGCGCACCGGCCACGGCGCCCACGTGTGCCGGCCCGGCTTGCCCAGGGGCCGCGCCTCCGCACGGCTCAGGCACTGCGTCGCGGTGCTGGTGGGTCGCCGCATGCTCAGCGCGCGGCGTCCCGGTCCTCCGGTCAGCTCCTCGATCAGGCGTCCGGCGACGTCGCCCACGTACTCCTCGAGGTCCTCGGACCAGCTGCCCGACCTGCTCGTCGCAGGCATCGCAGCCGCAGCTCGGGAACGCCCCGGTGGCCCAGCGGCCGGCCCGGAGGAACACACCCGGGAAGTCGGTGGCCACGACGAGGTCCGCCCCGCCGCCGGTGCGCGGGTGCAGCCGGACGACGCTCGACTCCCGGGGACCGTTCCCGGCTCCGCACCGACCTCGACGCCGTAGCGGGCGGCGAGGTCGGCGACCAGCCGGTCGGCCACGGCCTGGAGCGGGGCGTAGCGGGACGGGTCGGTGATCCGCTCGTAGGCCTCCCGCGGCGGACCCTCCGGTCCCCAGCGCCGTGTCATGGCGGCGACCGTAGGACGTGTGGGACGTCGTCGTCGCGCCCATTCCGCCGGCGTTCCCGCGGGAAAGCCGCAGCGACGACCTCTCTAGCCTGGTCCCATGGTCTCCCTGGGCTCCCCGCTGTCGCCGTCGGCCACCCGCGTGATGCTGCTGGGCAGCGGCGAGCTGGCCAAGGAGGTGCTCATCGCGCTGCAGCGGCTCGGGGTGGAGACCATCGCCGTCGACCGGTACGACGACGCCCC
>JAOPWG010000364.1 GCA_025965775.1 Modestobacter sp.
GACGGGCCGGTCAGACCAGGACCGGCACGCGCTCCCGGATGACCAGCGGATCGGTGACGTAGTGCGCCGGCGGCGCGGGCAGCGGACCGGACGCCGGGGGCTCGACCGGGCCACCGGCCGGGTGGTCGGGGTGGGCCAGCAGCCACTCCCACATCTCCACCGGGTCCGACGCCTCGGCCTCGGCCCCGCAGAAGCACAACCCGCGCAGCCGGTCGGAACCGGGCAGCCAGTTCACCCGCAGCACCCGCTCGCCCTCGAGCACCTGGCGCGGCGCGGGCAGCGTCAGCGGGCCCCGGTGCACCGAGCTGACCTCGGCGGCGTTGAGCGGGACCTGCTCCGGCGGCAGTCCCTCCAGCGGACCACTCACCGGGTGACCGCCGGGGTCTTCGCCGGCGCGGCGACGGCCTCGCCGCATCCCTCGGCCGCCAGCCGGGCGATGATCCGCCGGGCGGCCAGGCCACCGGTGTCGATGTTGATCGACAGCTCCTGGTAGCCGTCGGGCTCGCCGGTGAGCACCTTCTCCAGGACGTCGAGCGCCACGACGTCCTGCAGGACGACGGTGCGGTTGCTCTCCCGCAGGAAGTCCGAGACTCCCTCGTCCTCGAGGGCGAAGTCGCGCGCGACGGCCCAGAAGTCGTGGGTGCTGGACTCCGTCTCCGGGGTGATCGCGTAGACGACCTCGACGTGGAACCCGCCGGGGTCGGTGCCGTCCTCGTGGGGCAGCACGCCGACCGGGGCGATCCGGCTGTGCAGCAGGTAGAGGCACGGCGGGTGGAACTCGATGTCCTGCCAGCGCACGATGCGGCCTTCGATGCCGGTGCTCTTGGCGTAGAAGGGCGGGCAGTCGGCGTCGTCCATGTGCCGGCTGACGTAGACCACGCCGGCCTCGTCGTCCACCTCGGTGGTGATCGGGGTGTTGGCGACCTCGGGGGTGCCGATGTACCCGCCGTGCAGGTAGGTCTCGTGCGAGAGGTCCATCAGGTTGTCGACCAGCAGGCTGGCCCGGGCGGCCAGGGGCTCCATGCCGCTGACCGTGGCGTAGCCCTCCTGGTCCAGCCAGGGCGCGCGCGGGATCCGGGTGGCGTCGGCCTTGGCCGGGTCACCGATGAAGACCCAGACGAAACTGTCCTGCTCCACGACCGGGTAGGACTTCAGCCGGGCGGTGCGCGGCACGCGGGTCTGCCCGGGCACGGCGACGCAGCCGCCGTCCGCGCCGTAGGTGAAGCCGTGGTAACCGCAGACGACCGTGTCGCCGACCAGGTGGCTGGGTGACTGCGAGAGCGGGAACCGGCGGTGCACGCACCGGTCGCTCATCGCGGTGACCTCGCCGGCCTCGGTGCGCCAGAACAGGATCGACTCACCGCAGATGGTGCGGCTGAACAGGTCCCGGCCGACCTCACGACCGTAGGCGGCCACGTACCACTGGTTCTGCACGATCGACGTCATGGGTTCCCTTCCGCGGTGTCGTCCTCGACGGGACCAGGGTGACCGCCATCACGGGGGGTCAGACAGCCCCCTTCCATCACATGGAAGGCCTACTGCGGGGGTCGCCCCTCCGCTCCGCCACGCCGCGCCGGGCCACCGAGCGGCCGCGGCCCATCTCATTGCAACGCGAGGGGAGCCCGGCAGATGCTGCGGATCTGCCGGGCTGTTCGTCCGGACCGGACCCTCACGGAGATCAGATGACGATCACTGTCAATGCGGCGGGTGCTGGTGAGAGCTGGAGTGCGGGCGGCGCCCGGTTCCGGATTCTCGCCGACGGCAGCGCGGTCGACGGACGCTGGGGACTCGTCGAGTGCGCGCTCCCTCCTGGATGGAGCGGTCCACCGCAGCACATCCACCGCGAGCATGACGAGAGCTTCTTCATCCTGACCGGCGCCGTGACGTTCACCAGCGGTCGCGATGACCTGCTGGCCACACCGGGCACGCTGGTGACCGCCCCCATCGGCGACCCGCACACCTTCGCCAACGCCGACGACCAGGGCCCGGCGAGCTTTCTCTGCACCGTGACGCCGGAGCGGTACATCGGCTACTTCAAGGACCTGGCGTCCCTCCGCCCCGGGCCCGACGGCCGACTCGACCCGGCCGACCTTCTCGCCGTGATGAGCCGGTACGGCACCGAGCCGTACGACTTCGCCACTACCGGCAGCCAGGGCCAGCGCCGTGCAGATGAGTGAGACCATCAACGATCGACAGTCGGCATGAGGTAGGCCACAGCCGCCGCGTGCCAGCCCGCGCGTGGGCCCTGTGACCGGCGGCGGCCCGGGGTCAGACCCGGACGGCGGCGCGCCCGCCGGCCACCAGACGGGTCAGCAGCTCACGGAGCAGGAGTTGCTCCCCGGCGGTCAGCTCGGCCAGTTGCCGGGTCAGCGTGGCGTCGACGTCCACCCCCGCCCGGGCCCGCGCGACACGGCCGGCGTCGGTGGCCACCACGAGCCTGGTCCGCCGGTCCGTCGGCGAGGGACGGCGTTCCACCAGTCCAGCCGTCACCAGTTCGTCGACCAGCAGCACGACCTGGCTGGGGTCCAGGCCCAGCACGTCGGCCAGCTCCCGCTGGGAGACACCCTCGACCGAGTCGGCGGCCAGCAACAGCACCGAGTAGGAGCGCACCCGCAGCCCGTGGCCGGCCAGCGACGCGTTGCTCGCCCGCACCACCAGACCGCTGGCCCGGGACAGCAGGAACCCGACGTCGTCGGTCAGTGCGGCGGCATCCGAGCCGTCCATGTACCCCTCCATCGTTGACACTCTCCACGATAGCCGCCTAGCGTCGGCGTCCTCGGGCGTCGAACGAAGGAGTTCCCGTGGACCTGTCCGGCAAGGTCGCCGTCGTCACCGGAAGTGGGCGCGG
This sequence comes from Modestobacter sp., assembly GCA_025965775.1. Lineage (GTDB taxonomy): Bacteria > Actinomycetota > Actinomycetes > Mycobacteriales > Geodermatophilaceae > Modestobacter. The sequence continues at coordinate 2,849 of JAOPWG010000364.1, forward strand.
CCTCGGCCTGGCCTACGCCACCGAGCTGGCCCGCTGCGGCGCCGCGGTGGTGGTGAACGACGTCGACGCAGCCGTCGCCGAGGACGCGGTCGCCTCGATCACCGCCGCCGGCGGCACCGCGGTCGCCGAGGTCGTGCCCGTCGGCACGAGCGAGGCGGCCCAGGCGCTGGTCGACCGCGCCGTCGGCGAGTTCGGCCGGTTGGACGTGCTGGTCAACAACGCCGGCATCCTGCGCGACACCACGCTGTGGAAGATGACCGACGAACAGTTCGACGCGGTCATCACCACCCACCTGCGGGGCACCTTCACCTGCACCCGGGCCGCGGTCATCCGGATGCGCGAGCAGGGCGAGGGCGGACGGATCGTCTGCGTCGGCTCCCCCACCGGCCAGGTCGGCAACTTCGGCCAGACCAACTACGCCGCGGCCAAGGCCGGCATCGTCGGCATGGTGCGCACCTGGGCGATGGAGCTGGCCCGCGCCGGCATCACGGTCAACGCGATCGTGCCGGTGGCGGCCACCGCGATGACCGAGACCGTGCCCTTCCTCAAGCCCTACGTCGACGCGCTGGCCGCCGGACATCCGCTGCCGGCCTTCGCCCGCCAGGAGCTGGGCTTCGGCTCGCCGCAGGACGCCGCCGGGCTGGTCGCCTTCCTCGCCTCGGACGCCGCGGCAGGCATCACCGGGCAGGCGGTCGGGATCGGCGGGGACCGGCTGGCGCTGTGGAGCCACCCCAGCGAGGTCGTCGTCGAGTTCGCCGACGGCACCGGCTGGTCGCCCGACGCGATCGCCGAGATCTGGCCGGAGCGCTTCGCCGCCGCCCAGCAGACGGTGGGCCAGCAGCTGCCGGAGGCCCCGGCCGCGACGGCGACGCAGTCGTGAGCCACGCCGGGAGCGGCCTGGACCTGGACGCCCTGGTCGCCATCGACGTCCACGTGCACGTCGAGCAGGACCAGCACGGCCACCTCTCGATGGACGACGAACTGCTCGACGCCGCGGCCGCCTACTTCAAGGGCGAGCCGCACCACCCGACGGTGCCGGAGATCGCCGCGCACTACCGCGCGCGGCAGATGGCCGCCGTCGTCTTCACCGTCGACTCGGAGATGGCCACCGGACACCCGACGCTGTCCAACGAGGAGATCGCCGAGGCCGCGGCGCAGCACCCCGACGTGCTCATCCCGTTCGGCTCGATCGACCCGGCCCGCGGCACCGCCGGCATCCGGACGGCGCGGCGGCTGGTCGAGGAGCACGGCGTCCGCGGGTTCAAGTTCCACCCCTCGATCCAGGCCTTCGAGCCCAACGACCGCCGGCACTACCCGCTCTGGGCGGAGCTGGAGAGCCTCGGCGTGCCGGCGCTGTTCCACACCGGCCAGACCGGCATCGGCTCGGGGCTGCCCGGCGGGCGGGGCATCAAGCTGCGCTACTCCGATCCGATGCTGCTCGACGACGTCGCCGCCGACTTCCCCGGGCTGACAGTGATCATGGCGCACCCCTCGGTGCCCTGGCAGGACGCCGCGATCTCGGTCGCCCAGCACAAGGCCAACGTCTACATCGACCTGTCCGGCTGGTCGCCGAAGTACTTCCCGCCGCAGCTGGTCCGGGCGGCGAACACCATGCTCAAGCGCAAGGTCCTGTTCGGCTCGGACTACCCGCTGCTGACCCCCGAGCGCTGGGTGTCCGACTTCGAGAAGCTGGAGATCCGCGACGAGGTCCGGCCGCTGATCATGAAGGAGAACGCCGTCCGGGCGCTGGGACTCGCAGGTGCGTAATGCGGGGCTGGGCAGCTGGCCGGAGCGCCGGCTGCGGATCTCCCCGGACCGGGACGCGATCTGGTTCGAGGGGACGACGACGTC
>JAOPWG010000366.1 GCA_025965775.1 Modestobacter sp.
CTGGAAGTACTGCCCGAAGAAGACCGACGCACCGAACATCCCGACGCCGACCGCGATCGAGGCGATGATCGCCAGGGCGGTGGTGCGGTCGCGCACGATGGGCAGCGGGATGATCGGCTCCCGCACCCTGCTCTCCACGAGGATGGTCAGGAGCAGGGCCACCAGGCCACCGCCGGCCATGACCGCCGACTGCCAGGACAGCCAGTCGAACTTGCTGCCGGCCCAGGTGACCCAGATCAGCAGCACGCTCACGGCGGCGCTGATCAGCGTGGCGCCCAGCCAGTCGATGCTGGCCTTCTGCTTCACGGTCGGCAGGTGCAGCGTCTTCTGCAGCAGGCCCAGTGCCACCAGGGCGACCGGCACACAGACGTAGAACGTCCACCGCCAGCCCAGCCAGGAGGTGTCCACGATGACGCCGCCCAGCAGGGGGCCGCCCACCGTGGCCACCGCCATGACCGCACCGAGGTAACCGGAGTACTTCCCGCGCTCCCGCGGCGGGATGAGCGCACCGATCACGACCTGGGCCAGGGCCTGCAGCCCACCCATGCCCACGCCCTGGATGACGCGGAAGCCGATCAGCATGCCCATCGACTGGGACAGGCCGGAGAGCGCCGAGCCGACGACGAACACGACGATGGCGGCCTGCACGAGCATCTTCTTGCTGAACAGGTCGGCGAGCTTGCCCCAGATCGGCGTCGTCGCGGTGGCCGCCAGCAGGGACGCCGTGATCACCCAGGTGTACTGCGACTGGGTGCCCTCCAGCTTGGAGGTGATCGTCGGGAGCGCGTTGGAGACGATCGTGGAACTCAGCAGGCCGACGAACAGCGCCAGGAGCAGGCCGCTGAGCGCCTCCAGCGTCTCCCGTTTGGTCATCGGCGCGTCCGCGGCGACGGCGGCGACGGCGGCGGGCGGGCCGGCCCGGTGGGTCGTGCTCATGCGGTGGTCCTTTGCAGGTGATGGCTGCCTCATGGGGCAGACCGGTGCCGTTCGACGGGTCGTGCAGTGGCTCGGAGCGCCGGTGCTCCGGAGCCGGGTTCGGGGGGTGGCCCCGAGGCGCGGGTGAGCGGCGACGTCAGGCGGTCGCGGAAGCGGGGTGGGCGAGCGCCCCCGGCGAGCCGCCCACCGATGCGGTCCGCGCGGCGGCGAGGCCGTCGCGCAGCCGGTTCAGGCCGGCCAGCAGAGCCTCTGCCGACCCGGGCTCCCACTCGTCCATGACCGCGGCGAGCAGGCGTAGCCGCCGGTTGCATCGGTCGGTCAGACACCGACGGCCGCGCCTGGTCAACGACAGCAGGCAGGCGCGCCCGTCCCGGGGATCCCGGCGGCGGGCCACCAGCCCCCGGTCCACGGCGACGGCGACGGTCCGGCTGATCACCGATGTGTCCAGGCCGAGACCCGTGGCCAGCGAGCCCAGTCGAAGCTCGCCGTTCTCGGCCAGCACGGTCAGCACGGCCAGTACGGACGCCGGGACGTCGTCCGTCGCCCCGGCGGGCGTCTCCGGCACCCGGCTGCTCCGGATGATGCTCGAGAACGTGGCCAGGATCTGCGCGCCGATCGCGTTGTCCACAGGTCTCCCCCCACTGGTTGTCGACCCCAACCATAGAGGAGAGAAGTTGTGTTAGGCAACCATCCTGGTCACGCGGCGGTCCTGTTCGGTCGCTCGCCGTGCATGCGACAGCCGGCCGCGGCGTGGGGTCGCCTTCCGGACCCGGGGCGCCATGCCTCGTCGCCCGCGGGCTGCCCCGTGCCTGGCCGTGGTCCCGGCCCGAGGTCGGTCACAGCGCTCCCGCGGCCGTGCGCCCGCCGCACCGCTGTCGGTAGTCGGCCAGGAAGGCGCGGCCTGCGGCCCCACGGAGCGCCTCGTCGCGGCTGAGGACACCGAGTTCCCAGAGGGGTGCGCCGGTCAGTGTGGCGACGGCCACACCGCGGAAGATGTCGTGGTCGATGCTCGCCACCGGGCCGTAGGAGATGCCCATGCCGCGCTGCACCATGGTGAGGACGCCCAGCCATTCGCTCACCTCGAGCCTGACCCGCCGGTGCAGGCCCCGCTCGTCGAGCATCTGGTCGAAGAGGTCACGGGCACACCATCCGCGGGGTAGGTCGATGATCGGCTCGTCGACCACCTCGGAGGGGTCCAGGTCGTGCAATCCGGCCAGCCGGTGACCGGTGGGGCAGATGAGCGCCAGCGGTGTGCTGAACAGCGGTTCGAAGCGGAGTGTGCCGCCCGTGCGCTGCGTCCGAGGGGCGATGGCGAAGTCGACCTGCCCCTCGGCCACGAGAGCGGCCACGCCCGTTGCGCCTTCCGGGACCAGGTGCACGTCCACGCCCGGGTGTGCGTCCCGGAATCGGCGGATCGTCTCCTCGACGTCGATGCTCCGGGGCAGGGCCACGGTGGCGATGCGGACCGATCCGCGGAGGAGTCCCTTGACCCCCGCGACGGCGTCGCGGGCACGGTCGGCCTCCTCGAGCGTGGCTCGCGCCGGCCCGAGGAACGCCCGCCCCGCGTCGGTCAGGTCGGCGCCGCGCCGGCCGCGGACGAAGAGGTCCGTTCCCAGCTCGCGTTCCAGTCCCAGCAGTGATGCCGAGAGGCTCGACTGCACCATGTACAGCCGTGCCGCGGCTCGAGTGAACGAGCCTTCCTCGACGACAGCCAGGAAGTACTCCAGCTGCCTCAGCTCCACGACTGCAGCGACCGACGGCCGGCGCCCGGGGCAGCAGCACGCGTCGTGGTCAGGGGGGACCTCGTCGCCAGGTCGCGCTCGGGAAGGGCGGCGCCGACGGTGCACGGGGCGGTCACCCTTGGACCATCGGCCCCCGGCCGGGTGGCGCGGGTGGCCGCGGTGTCACGGACGGATGGCCGGGTCGTCCGTTCCGCGGAGCAGGCAGATGAGTTCCTGCTGCGACCGGACCCGGAGCTTGCGGAAGACCGCCGAGAGGTGGTTGCGCACCGTGCTCGGGCTCAGGAACAGCGACTCGGCGATGGCCGGCACGCGGTCCCCCTCCATCAACCGCGTGACGATCTCCAGCTCGCGGCCGGACAGACGGCTCAGTCCGGGCACGGTCCGGTTCCGGGCGGCCAACCGCGATGCCGTGGCCGACCGCAGGCCCTGGTCGAACTGCCACAGCGCCTGGCGCATCCCCAGCGCGGACACCGAGGCGTCGGAGGCGGACTCCTCGTCGAGGAGCGCGAAGGCGACGCTGGGGACGGGCACCATCGGCAGCAGCACCAGCTGGCACCGCTGGACGCCGGAGCCGACCAGCTGCACCCGCACGGCCAGGCTGGCGCCGAGACCGCTGTCCGCACCGTGCCCCACGGCGCGGAGCACCGCGGCGGCGTCGTCGGGGTGGACGAGCCGGAACAACGACAGGCCGATGACGTCCCCGGGGTCGTGGTCCAGCAACGCGGCGACGTCGGCACTGATCCGGTCCACGATGAGGTGCGCATCGGTCGAGCCGACCACCGCCTCGGCCCGCAGTCCCTCCGGCCGCTGCACGGTCCCACCGCCCAGAGCGGGGTCCGGCAGCAGGAGGGCCAACGCGTACCGGCGGTCCACGCGCCCGTGCACGACCCGCACCCATACCGTGACCGGCACGGGCGTGCCGGTGTGCAGGACACGGCGCCGCGCCTCGTAGCCGTCCAGCCGACCTGCCCACAGCAACTCCAGGGCGCCGGTCGGTTCGTCGACGGTGAAGTCCTCCAGGAGCCTGCCGACGACCGGGCCGCCGTCGGGCGACAGCAGGTGCGCGGCGACCGGACTCGCGGCCACGATCTGCTCGCTCGGCAGCGCCAGCAGCAACGCCGGCAGCGGAGAACCGGTCACGACGGCCAGCGCCGCCGCCGGCGGCCCGGCCGAGGGCACAGGGTCATCGGGGCGTTCCTGGTGAGGTCGGCTCACGGCGACCACCCCGGACTCCACGCTAGCCCCGCCGGTCCGGTGCATCCCGCGGGGACGACGCAGATCGGCATGTCCTCGGGGCTGCAGCCCGCCCCGCCATGCCGCGACGAGGCTGCCCCGAGTCCTAGGTCGCCTCCAGCTGGCGGTAGTCCTTCGGGAGCTGGAACAGCGCATGGTCCAGCTGCGTGCGGTCGACCAACTCGCGCATGACGGCCAGGACGGCGGCCACGCCGCGGCGGGTCTCCTCCCCGGTCAGCCCGGTCCGCCGACTGATCTGGCGGACGGCGTCGGTCAGCGCCACCGGGTGTGCCGACCCGTGCCGGGGGAGGTTGCCGCCGAGCCAGTCCGGTAGCGCCACCGCGAGCTTCTGGACCTCACCACTGCTGATCTGGCCGGCGATCTCCTCCAGGGTTGCGCGGGTCAGGTCCGCGGCTTCCTCCTTGGACAGTGCTGCACGCTCGGCAACGGCCGCGTAGAAGCTCTTCTCGTCCACCGTGCTGCCTCCGATTCGGCCCAGCCTGGTCCGCTGGTCAGCCGGGGTCGGCCGGGACATGTGGGCCGCCCCCGTCAGCGGGTGCGAGGCCGTGCAGGTCCTACCCAGGCCATCGACGGTCATGCGCCCGGCCGGGCCCCCGGACAGCCCGCCGGGCGATCCGGCCGGCACGCCGGCTGATCCTCCGGGGCCGGCGCCGGTGAGCGGGAGCGGGCGACGTGTGGACCACCGGCAGCCGTGCGGGAAGGCGTTGACACTTTTGGTGCCAGTGGCCTAGAACACTCCCAGAAATCATCTCTGCACGGCGGAAGAGGGCGTGCCGCACACGGGGCGCCCGGTCCGTCCCGATGCCCCCGACCCGACAGGACCGCCAGGCCATGGACAACCAGCTGTTCTCGTACAGTCCCATCCCCGAACGTCCGGCGATCACCTGGCCGGGGGGTGCGCGGGTCGCCTTCTACCTGGGCCTCAACATCGAGCATTATCAGGTCGACAAGCCGTCCACCAGCATCTTCGGGGGCACTGCCGGCCTGGCACCCGACGCGCTGAACTACGGATGGCGGGACTACGGCCTGCGCGTGGGCATCTGGCGGCTGATCGAGAGCCTGGACCGGCACGGTGTCCGGGCCAGCGTGCTGCTGAACTCCGACGTCTGCAGCCGCTATCCCCAGATCATCCAGGCCGGACGCGAGCGGGACTGGGCATGGATGGCGCACGGCCGGGACAACTCCACGTTCCAGGCCGGGATGTCGCGCGAGGAGGAGCGGGCCTACCTCACCGAGGTCGTCGACACCATCGAGGCCGCGACCGGCCGCCGACCGCGGGGCTGGCTGGGGCCGGCGCTCACCGAGACGTTCGAGACGCCGTCCCTGCTGGCCGAGCTGGGCCTGGGGTACACGCTGGACTGGACCAACGACGACCAGCCCTACGAGCTGGGCGTGCCCGGGATGCTGAGCGTGCCGTACTCCATCGAGATGAACGACGTCACGCTCTTCGTGAGCAAGAGCTACACCGGCCCCGAGTTCCTGCAGGCCGTCCGTGACCAACTCGACCAGCTGTACGCGGACTCCGCCGACAGCGGCCGGGTGATGGCGCTGTGTGTGCACCCGTTCAGCGTCAACCAGCCCTTCCGACACAAGTACCTGGACCAGGCGCTGGAGTACATCGCCGGGCACGAGGGAGTGTGGCTGGCCACCGCCGACGAGATCGCCGAGGCCTACCGGGCGCAGCGCGGCTCCGCGGTCGCGCCGGCGGGTGAGGTGGCCTGATGAGCGAGGTCGTCGAGGAGTACACCCGGCTGCGCAAGGAGTTCCAGGACAAGGGCTTCGGCCGCCGGGTCGGCTTCGGACAGCGGCCGGCGTTGCTCGCCGTGGACTTCATCACCGGCTTCACCGACCTGCGCTCGCCGCTGGCCGGCGACCTGGACACCCAGCTCGCTGCCACCAACGCGCTGCTGGAGCCGGCCCGGGCGGCGGGCATCCCGGTCATCTTCTCCACGGTCGCCTACGACGCGGAGCTGCAGGAGGCGGGGATCTGGGTGCGCAAGATCCCCGCCAACAGCTGGCTGGTGGAGGGGAGCGAGTGGGTAGAGGTCGACGCGCGGCTGAACCAGCGGTCCACCGAGACCACGCTGGTGAAGAAGTACGCGTCGTGCTTCTTCGGCACCGATCTGGCGGCCCGCTTGATCTCCCGGCGGGTGGACACCCTGATCATCACCGGCTGCACCACGAGCGGGTGTGTGCGCGCCACGGCCGTCGATGCCTGTTCCTACGGCTTCCACACCATCGTCGTCGAGGAGGCGGTGGGGGACCGTGCGGCGTTGCCGCACGCGGCCAGCCTGTTCGACATCGACGCCAAGTACGGCGACGTCGTCTCTCTGCAGGAGACGTTGTCCTACCTGGCCGCCCTGCCCTCCTGAGTGGAGTGTGGGAGTGCAGGAAAGCTGCACTCCCACACTCCACTCCAGGCCGGCCGGCGGTCATCAGCGCCACCTCACCGGGGTGGATCAGCGCGTCGCTGCCGATCGAGTCGCGGTGGCGCGCCTCGCCGTCCAGCAGCCAGGGCACCGTCCGCAGCCCGGTGTGCGGGTGCGCCGGCACCTGCATCCGGTGGTCTCCCGGACGTCGTCCTGGGCCGTCGTGGTCGATGACGTGCGCCCACAGCCGGTCTCCGCCTACCCGCCGGCCGTACTGGATCCAGGTCGGCGGGCAAGCCCTCGCCGCCGGTGACCGCGCAGGAGGTGGGCTGTCGGGGTGTGGCGCCAGTGGGGCACGCGGCGACGCGAGGAACGGGCAGCCTCCTTGACGTGCGCGTGATCACATGTTCTTGTATGCAGAGAGTTATCTGCTGAGCAGAAACTTGCTAGCTGGCTGATGTCGACACAACGAGGAGTCCACATGTACCGCCCACGACGGAACTCGCTCCGAAGGGCCCCCGCCACGGTCGGCGCATTGGCAGTGCTGGTGCTTGCGTCCGCGTGCGGTTCCCAGACCACCAGCGGCGGCGGCAGCAGTGACGCCAGTGGGCCCTACACCTTCGGTGTGGTGACCAGCCAGACGGGTGGCGCAAGTCAGCTCGGTGTCGGCGAGTTGCGCGGCGCTCAGCTCGCGGCGGATTACGTGAACGGCACGGGCGGCATCAACGGTCACAAGATCCAGATCGAGTCGGTCGACGACCAGAGCCAGCCGAACCAGGCGCTGCAGCAGGCGCGCAACCTGATCGCGAAGAAGGTGACGGCCCTCGTGGGGCCGTCCGTCGTCGCCAACTGCAACGCGATCGCGCCGTTCGTGAAGGACAACGGGCCGGTCGACTACTGCCTGTCGCCCGGTATCGGTGCGTCGGGCTACGTGTGGTCAGCGAGCGCCAAGACCGACGCGCTGGCCGAAGAGACGATGAACCACTGGAAGAGCCAGGGCATCACCAAGGTCGCGATCATCAACACGACGGACGCCAGCGGCACCGACGGTGGGCGTGCGGCCGCCGAGGCAGCCAAGAAGGTCGGCGTCACGGTCACCTCGCAGGTGACCTACGAGCCGGCCGCCGTGTCCGCGACGGCCCAGCTGCAGCAGGCGATGGCCGGCAACCCGCAGGCGCTGGTGGTCTGGGCCACGGGGACGCCGGTGGGCGTCGCACTCAAGGGCATCCAGCAGCTGGGCATCGACCTCCCGGTGATGACGACCGACGGCAACCTGGCCGGGGCCTTCCTCCAG
>JAOPWG010000314.1 GCA_025965775.1 Modestobacter sp.
TCAACGGCACCCCCGACTACGTCCGCAGCGCGTGCGACGCCTCGCTGCAGCGGCTCGGCGTCGACGTCATCGACCTCTACTACCAGCACCGGGTGGACACCTCGGTCCCGATCGAGGACACCTGGGGCGCGCTCAAGGAGCTCGTCGACGCCGGGAAGATCCGGCACGCCGGCATCTCGGAAGCAGCACCGGACACCATCCGCCGGGCCAACGCCGTCCAGCCGGTGACGGCCGTGCAGACCGAGTACTCGCTGTGGACCCGCGACCCCGAGGACGACGGCGTCCTGGCCACCTGCGCCGAGCTCGGGATCGGCTTCGTGGCCTACTCCCCGATCGGCCGGGGCTTCCTGTCCGGGCAGATCCGCAGCATCGACGACCTGGCCGCCGACGACTTCCGGCGGCGCAACCCCCGCTTCCAGGGCGAGGCCTTCGCCAAGAACCTGGAGCTGGTGGACCGGGTGCGCGAGATCGCCGAGGCCAAGGGCGTCACGGCGACCCAGCTGGCGCTGGCCTGGGTGATGGCCCAGTCGGACCGTCCGGGCAACCCGGCGGTGGTGCCGATCCCGGGGACCAAGCGGGTGCGCTACCTGGAGGAGAACGTCGGCGCCGCGGACATCGAGCTGACCGAGGACGACCTCCGCGCGCTGGACGAGGCGGCCCCCAGGGGCGCCACCGCCGGCGACCGCTACCCGGACATGTCCTCCCTCCACCGCTGACCCGGGCCGTCCGGCGTCCCGGGCGGTGCCGGGCGGTGCGGGCCTCGGTCCGGGTTGCCTTTCCCGCCCGGGAGTCCGGATGAGGGACAGGCGAGGATGGGCGGGTGCACCCCTCCTCGTCCGGACGGCGCCGGTGACCACGCCGCTGGTGGGCGTCGCGACCGTGCTGGCTCTCGCCGTGACGCTGCTCGGCGGGCTGTCCACGCTGCTGCGTCGCCGGATCGGTCAGGCGCACCTGGTCGGCGCAGCCGCGCTGGAGCTCGTCCTCGTCGTCCAGGCGGTGGTCGCCGGTGTCGCGCTCGCCGGTGGCCACCGGCCGGTGGAGCTGCCGACGTTCCTGGCCTACCTGGGCACCGTCGTCCTGCTGCCGGTGGCCGGGGTGCTGTGGGCCCGGTCCGAGCCGACCCGGTGGGCCGGCACCGTGCTCGGCGTAGCCGCGGTCGCGGTGGCCGTCATGCTGTGGCGGCTGCTGCAGCTGTGGGAGGCCACCCGTGGCTGACCCCGACGCCGGCGCCCGGCCAGGGGAGGACCACGCGCTGGGCGGCCCCGCGGCCGAGTCCATCAGCACGGACGCCGACACCGCCCGCGGCCCCGGGAGGGTGCTGGTCGCCGTCTACGGGCTGTTCGCGGTGGCGGCCGGCGCCCGCGCCACCGTCCAGCTGACATGGCAGTTCGACGAGGCGCCGCTGGCCTACCTGCTGTCCGCGCTGGCCGCCGCGGTCTACGTGGTGGCCACCGTGGGGCTGGCCCGCGGCGGACGGGCCGGGCGGCGCACCGCCGTCGTGGCCTGCACGATCGAGCTGCTCGGCGTGCTGGCCGTCGGCACGCTGTCGCTGGCCGACCCGGCGGCGTTCCCCGACTCCACGGTCTGGTCCGGCTACGGGTCGGGCTACGGGTTCATCCCGCTGGCGCTGCCGGTCCTCGGCCTGCTGTGGCTGCGCCACCAGTCGGAGGTCGCCGCCGAGCAGGCCGAGGAGCGGGCCGTGGAGCCGGGTCAGAACTCCCCGCCGAAGTCCCCACCCCCGAAGTCGCCACCGAACTCGTCGCCCCCGCCGGCGTAGCCGCCGCCCGGGTCGCCGCCGCCGTCCTGGTACCCCTCGGCGTAGGCCTCCTCGTCCCCGCCGCCGAACAGGCCGCCGTCCCCGAGGCCGGTGTCGAACAGGGCGTCGGCGACCGCCGAGCCGACCACCACGCCGGCGACGGTGCCCAGCAGGCTGCCGCCGATCATGCTGCCCATTCCCATGCCCATACCGGGCCCGCGGCCGTAGCCGCCCCCATAACCGCCGCCGTAGCCACCGCCGTAGCCACCGCCGTAGCCGCCCCCTGGGCCGAAGCCGCCGAAGGCCCGCTCGAGTGTGCCGGGCCGGCGGATCTCCGCCCGCGTCGCCGCGCGGGCCAGGCTCTGCGCGTCGTCACCGCGCGGTCGCTCGGACGCCGGCACCGTGGCGGCGAGCTGTTCGAGCACCTGACGGCGCTGGTCCGGGGTGAGTTTCGCGAAGGCCTCGGCGTGCGCGGCCTCCACCTGGTCCGGCGGGGCGGTGCGCAGCAGATAGCGGTACCGCTCGATCGCCTGCTCGTCGGCGGAGCGGGGCGCGGGCCCACCGGGCCGGCCGTCGTCGTACTGACCCCGGTCGTACGGCTGACCGCCCTGGGGCCCGTAGGGCGACGGGCGACCCGAGCGGCCGAAGAGCCGGTCCAGGAGTCCCATGACACGTCCTTCCTCGTCGGTCACCGGCAACGACGTGCGAGCCGCGCCAGGCGTTCCCCGACTGCTTACCCAGCCGACCGCCCTCCCCACCACCGGTGCCCCGGCCACCGTCCGGTGGTGCACCACCGATCTTGCCGGTTACCCTCTCCGGCGTGCCGCCGATGCGCGACGAGTCCTTCGCCCCGCCCCACGAGGGTGTCCCGCCCGAGGCCGTCGCGGTCCTCGCGGGCACGCAGGTGCCCGGCGCCGCGCGCGAGCAGGCGCAGCAGGCCTCGATCGTCGGCGCCGCTGAAGCGGCGGTGTCCCACCGGGCTGCGCAGGGCGATGCACAGGCCGCCCTGCCCGCCGTCCTGAGGAGCGTCCCGGTCGCCGTACTGGTCATCGACCAGGTGGCCGGCACCGTCGTCTACGCCAACACCGCTGCCGTGGAACTCGCCGGCAACGTCCAGCTCCCGGTGCCGGTCGATGCCTGGGGTGCCTCGGCCGGCCTCACCGACCTGACGGGCTCGCCGCTGGCCAGCACCCGTAACCCGCTGTCCGCGGTCGCCACGGGCCGGCCGCTGGCCGGCGAGGCGGTCCGGCTCACCCCCAGCCGCAGCAGCAACGAGACGCGGGCCGGCGCGGCCGACCAGGAGCAGCTCCTCTGGGTCACCGGTTTCCCGCTGTCGCAGGACTCCGGCGAGCAGCAGCTGTCGCTGGTGGTGTTCCTCCAACTGGAGGCGGGCGACGCCCTGGGCGACCCGGAGGCGCAGCTGCAGGCGCTGCGCGAGCGGGCAGTGCTCGCCACGGACATCGCCTTCACGATCACCGACCCGCGTCAGCCGGACGACCCGCTGGTCTGGGTCAACCCCTCCTTCACCCGGATCACCGGCTACCCGGCCGAGGAGGTCATCGGCATCAACTGCCGCTTCCTGCAGGGGCCGGCGACCGACCCGGCCCAGGTCGATGAGATCCGCAAGGCGTTGGAGGAGCAGCAACCGGTCACCACCACGCTGCTGAACTACCGGCACGACGGCATGGTGTTCTGGAACCAGCTGTCGATCACGCCGGTGTTCGACGGCGAGGGCGAGCTGGTCAGCTTCGTCGGCGTGCAGACCGACGTGACCGAGCGGGTCCGGGTCGAGGACGAGCGCGCCGCGGCCTTCGCGGCCGAGCGGTCCGCCCGGCGGGAGGCCGAGCAGTCCCGCGCCGAGGCCGAGCAGGCGCAGAGCCGACTGGCCCTGATGGCGGAGGCGACGAGCACGCTGAGCGCGACGCTGGACATGTCCGAGCTGTTCGACCGGCTGGCCTCGCTGTGCGTGCCGCTGCTGGCCGACTGGGTCTTCCTGACCATGGTCGACGAGCACGGCACGGTGCGGGAGACCGCCTCGCGGCACCGCGACGGCCGGGAGAGCGACCTGCACGAGCTCGCCGTCCAGCACGCGATGAACCTGCCGGCCGCCTCGCCCGCTCGCCGCAGCCTCACCACGGCCGAGCCGGTGCTGGTCGAGCGGGTGACGGACGACTGGGTGCGCCGGGTGTTCGCCACCCCGGCCACCGCCGACCTGTTCGCCCGGCTGGGCGGTTCGTCGGTGCTCACCGTCCCGCTGGTCGCCCGCCGTCGGATGCTGGGCGCGATGGCGTTGGTGACCAGCGCCGACCGGGCCTTCAGTACCGAGGACCTCGAGCTGGCCAGGGACCTGTCCCGGCGTGCGGCGATGGCGATGGACAACGTGCGGCTCTACCAGCAGGAGCACACGGTCGCCGAGACGCTGCAGCGCACGCTGCTGCCGGAGATCCCGGAGATCCCGGGCATCGCCGCCGCCGCGCACTACCTGAGTGCGTCCACCGCCGCGGACGTCGGCGGCGACTTCTACGACCTGCTCTCGCTACCCGACGGGGCGATCGGGATCGCGGTCGGTGACGTGGTCGGTCACGACCTGGCCGCCGCTGCGGAGATGGGCCACCTGCGCGGACTGCTGCGAGCCTGTATGTGGGACGTCGGCGACCCCGACCCGGGCGCCGTGCTCGATCGCCTCGACCGCCTGGTGCAGGGACTGCAGGTCGCCCAGATGGCCACGATCGTGTATGTCCGGGCGGTCCGCCCGGCCCGCCCCGGGGGGAACTGGCGGCTGGAGCTGGGCAACGCCGGGCACCCGCCGATGCTGCTGCGCGATCCCGACGGAACGGTCCGGGCGCTGGACGGCGTCACCGGCCTGCTGGTCGGCGTGGATGCGAGCACCCGCCGGAAGTCGGTGGTGGAGGAGGTACCACCGGGCACGACCCTGGTGGCCTACACCGACGGGTTGATCGAGCGCCCGGGCGAGGACCTCGACCAGGGCATCGCCTCGCTGGCCGCCCGGGTGGCGGCCGCGCCGGTGGACGCCACACCCGCCGAGCTGTGCCGGCACGCAGTGGGGGCGACCCCCGACCGCCGGGACGACGTCGCGGTCATCGCCGTCCGCTTCGACTGAACCGGTGGCCGGTCAGCCGGCCGGCGGACCGTCGGCCGGCTCGAGGGCGGCCTGCAGGCCGTAGCTCCCGCGGTGGAACACCAGCGGGAGGCGGGCGGGGTCCGCGCCCAGGTCCAGGACGCGCGCGACGACGATCGTGTGGTCACCGCCGTCGTACTCGGCCCACAACCCGCCGTCGATCCAGGCCACCACGCCATCGAGCACCGGCGAGCCGTGCGGGCTGGGCGCCCAGCTGACCCCGGCGAACTTGTCCGTGCCGGACCGGGCGAAGGCCTGGGACACCCAGCTCTGCTCCTCGGACAGCACGTTCACGCAGAACCGGCCGGCCTCCCGCAGTCGCGGCCAGGTGCTGGAGGTGCGGGACGGGGCGAAGCCCACCAGCGGCGGGTCCAGGGACAACGAGCTGAACGACTGGCAGGTGAACCCGATCGGCCCGTCGGGGGTCATCGCGGTGACCACGGTGACTCCGGAGGCGAAGTGCCCGAGCACGTCGCGCATCACCTGAGGGTCGACCACCGGTGGGGGGACGTCGGCCGCGTCTGCCGTCATGGTTGCATCCCATCACGCGCGGCGGGGGGCGTCACGGGCGCACGTCCGTCCGGTGCCGTGCGGTCAGGCCGGCAGGACGGCGCCGCGCGGAGCGTTGCGGCCACCGGCCCGGACCAGCGAGCTGGGCAGCGGGTGGCCGACCGCCTGCTCGGTGACCGCGGCGGCCGCCAGCACGGCGTCCAGGTCGATGCCGGTGGCGACCCCGGCGTCGGTGAGCCAGTAGACGAGCTCCTCGGTAGCGATGTTGCCGCTGGCACCGGGGGCGAACGGGCAGCCCCCGAGCCCGCCTACGGAGGCGTCCAGCTGGGTCACCCCGGCCTGCACGGCCACCAGGGCGTTGGCCTGGCCGGTGCCCCGGGTGTCGTGGAAGTGCACGCCCAGCGGCGTCCCGGGGCAGGTGCGGGCCACCGCGTCGAGCAGCTGCACCACACGCAGTGGGGTGGTCGTGCCGATGGTGTCGCCCAGGCAGAGCGCGTCCGCTCCGGCGGTCACCGCGGCCCGGGCGACGTCGACGGTTCGGGGCACGGGAGTGCGCCCGTCGAACGGGCAGTCCCAGGCGGTGGCGATGACGACCTCCAGCGAGCCACCGGCCCTGTGCGCCAGCTCCGCGATCTCCCCGACCGCGGCCACCGCGGCGGCCGTGGGCCGCCCGGCGTTGGCCCGGCTGTGCGAGTCCGACGCGGAGACGACGTACTCCAGCTCGGCGATGCCGGCGTCCACGGCCCGGACGGCGCCGCGCGGGTTGGCCACCAGCGCCGAGAAGTGCACGCCGTGGAACTGGTGCAGCTCGGCGGCGAGCCGGTCGGCGTCGGCGAGGGCCGGCACGGCCCTGGGGGAGACGAAGGAGGTGACCTCGATCCGGCGGACGCCGGTGGCCACCAGCGCCTCGAGCATCGCCAGCTTGTCGGCCAGGGGGAGTGGGTCCTCCAGCTGCAGCCCGTCGCGCATGCCGACCTCGCGGACGTCGACCGCCGCGGGCAGGACCAGGTCGAACTCGTTCACGCGGACCTCCTCGTCGTCCCCCGCATGATGCTCCACGTGAAACGGGCTCAGCGCGGCCAGCGGGCCAGCACGTCCCCCAGCGCCGCCGTCGCCTGCCGGAGCTCGGAGACCTCGACGTACTCGTCGACGGCGTGCATGACCGCCGGGGTGCCCGGCCCCCACATGACGATCGGGGCGTCACCGACGACCGGCCGGAGGACCGAGGCGTCGGTGAAATAGGTCGCCGGCCCCGTCCGGACACCGGCCGGGAGGGTGGCCACCCACGGGTCGTCGGCCGGGGTCTGCACCGCGGGCAGGTCCACCAGCACCTCGACCTCGGCGACCTCCGGCTGGGCCCGCCACCAGTCCAGCAACGCCCTCCCGTTGCCCACCGTGCGCTGGTCGACCCCCACTTCGGCCCGGTCGGGGACGACGTTGGGCACGGTTCCGCCGGCGATCACGCCGGGGTTCCAGGTCTCGCGGCCGAGGAACGGGTCGCGGCCCAGCGGCAGCCCGGCGCCGGCCCGGCCGAGCAGGGCGACCAGCTCGAGGACGGCATTGCGGCCGCGCTCGGGCGTGCTGCCGTGGGCGGCCACCCCGTGCGCCCGCACCGCCAGCCACAGCGCGCCGCGGTGGCCGAGCACCACCTCGTTGCCCGTGGCCTCCGGGATGACGACCGCGCCGACGGTCAGCTCGGCGACGGCCACGGCGGCCGCGGCCGCACCCTTCGAGCCGATCTCCTCGTCGCTGGTCAGCAGCAGCGCCAGCGGCGTCTGCGGGTCCGCGGCGGCGACCGCCGCGGCCGCGGCGACCAGACCGGCCTTCATGTCCGAGCCGCCCCGGCCCCAGACGCGGCCGCCGTCCAGGTCGGCGCCGAACGGGTCCCGCTGCCAGCGCCCGGGTTCCGCCGCGGGCACCGTGTCGTCGTGGCAGGCCAGCAGCAGCCGCGGCCGGCCCGGGTCGGCCGGGCT
>JAOPWG010000323.1 GCA_025965775.1 Modestobacter sp.
ACCGGACGGCGGCCGTCGGTCGCCGTCCGCACGGCGTGTCCGTCGGCGACCAGGTCGGCCCACGGCCGGTCCAGCTGGGCCCGCACCCGGTCCAGCGCGGCGGCCGCGGGTCCGGCGTTGCCCTGCACCAGCGCGGTCACGAACGCCGGGTCGCTGGCGACCACCCGGGTGCCGTCGCGGAAGCTGCCGGCCGCCAGCGCGAGCGCCAGCGGTCCGGCCTGCCCGGCGGCGGCGGCGAGCGCGGCGGCGAGCAGGTGCGGGACGGCGCTGATCGCGGCGACCGCGTCATCGTGCTCGGCGGCGGTCACCGGCACGACCTCGGCGCGCACCTCCAGCGCGACCTCGGCGACCCGCAGCCACCGGCGCAGGTCGGTGCCGGGTTCCAGGCACAGCGCCCACCGCGCGCCGGTGAACAGCGCCGGGTCGGTCGCGGCGAACCCGGACCGCTCCGTGCCGGCCATCGGGTGGCCGCCGACGAACCGCGCACCGTGCGCGGCGGACAGCTCGGCCACCACCGGTACCTTGATCGACCCCACGTCGGTCACCGTGGCGTCCGGGTCGAGGACCAGGCCGGCCAGCGCGGAACCCAGCACCGGCAGCGGGACGGCGAGCACCACGACGCCGCTCAGCTCGCGGCTGATGGTCACCCCGCGCGCGGCGGCGGCGTCCCGGGCAGCGGGGTCGGCGTCCCAGCCCGACACCGGACGTCCCGCCGCCACCAGGGCGGCGGCCAACGAGCCGCCCAGCTGACCGAGCCCGACCACCGACACCGGTGGAGCGGGCATCGTCGGGACGGGGAAGCTGCTCACGACCGGCCCGTCGTGTCCCAGGGGGTGTCCAGCCGGAACACCCGCGCCAGCGCCGTGGCCACCCGCCGTCCGTCGCCGGTGGTCGCCTCGATCCGGTAGACCGCCGTCCGCCCGGTGCGGTGCACCTCCCAGCCCTCGGCCACCAGCCGGTCGCCCGGCCGACCGGCCTCCAGGAACTCGGTGTGCACGTCCTGGGCCACCGCCAGCGTGCCGTGGCTGTTGCTCACCGCCGCGTGGACCACGTCCAGCAGCGCCATGGTCGCCCCGCCGTGCGCCGTGCCGGCCGCGTTGAGGTGCTGCGGGCCCACGGTCATCGCCGCGCGGGCGTACCCGGGGGCGACAGCCTCCAGCTCGATGCCCAGCAGCGCGGCCAGCGGGTCGGCGGACAGGGCGCCGAACAGCGCCGGGTCGATCGCGTCGTCACCGGCCACCTCGTCACCGGCGGTCTCGGTGCTGTCGGTCCCGGGGGCGTCAGCCATGATCTGAAGGCTATGGCCTCCCACCCCGCCACCCCTACGGCCTCCCACCCCGTCGCCCGATGACCGCCTCCCCGCCGTCCCCGCTGCGGCCGAGCTTCGCCGTGCGGGTCGGCCGCGCGGGCGACCAGTGGTACTGCGACCTGCTCGCCGCCGATGCCGGTGACGAGCTGCCGGTACTCGAGCGGGCGCTCGGCGAACCGGGACAGGGCGGCTGGCCGGGGCCGTTCGTCATCGTGGTCGACAGCCGGCTGTCCTTCCTGGTGCTGCGGCACGGACCGGGCGGGATGGTGCGCGCACTGATCTCCGATGCCACCTTCCAGGAGTGGTTGCTGGCCGCCGAGGCGGTCGAGCGGTACGGCATCGGCGCCGAGGACGGCGCTGCTCCCCTGGAGGGGCGCCTCTCTGCCACCATCGACGACGCCTTCGACGACGATGGGACCGGCTGGCCCGGCGGTGACCTCGACGTCTTCTCCGACGCCGGGCTGCCCGCCGAGGAGCTGGGCCGGCTGCTGGCCGCCGACGACCTGTGGGCCGACGAGATGGTGCTGCGGATCGCCGAGCGGCTGGGCTTCGCCGCGCAGCTGACCGCGGCGGCCGCGCCGTGACCGGCTCCCGCGCCGTGAGCGGCCCCCGCGTCACCGCCGTCGTCTTCGACCTGGGCGGGGTGATCACCGAGAGCCCGATGGCGGCCTTCGCCGCCTACGAGGCCGAGGCCGGGTTGCCCGACGGGCTGATCCGCCGGCTCAACAGCACCGACCCGGACACCAACGCCTGGGCCCGGTACGAGCGCCGGGAGCTCGACGAGGCCGGGTTCCGGGCCGCGTTCGAGGCCGAGGCCGCCGTGGCCGGGCACACCGTGGACGCCGGCCGGGTGCTCGCGGCGCTGGCCGGCGACCTGCGTCCGGCGATGGTCGCCGCGGTCCAGCGGCTGCGCGGCGCCGGCCTGCCGCTGGCGCTGCTGTCGAACAACGTCGCGCCGATGGAGCGCACCGGCCGGCTCGGCGAGCTGCTCGGGCTCTTCGATGCCGTCGTCGAGTCCTCGGTCGAGGGCGTGCGCAAGCCCGAGCCGGCCATCTACGGGCTCGCGCTGCGGCGGCTGTCCGAGGCGGCCGGCCGGTCGATCGCCGCGGAGCACTGCGCCTACCTCGACGACCTGGGCATCAACCTCAAGCCGGCCCGGGCGATGGGCTTCGCCACCGTCAAGGTCGTCGACCCGGCGGCCGCGCTCGGCGAGCTGTCGACGCTGGTCGGGTTCGACCTCACGTGACCGAGGACGAGGCGATGCTGCGGGCCCTGGAGCTCGCCGCCGCCGCGCAGGAGTGGGGCGACACGCCGATCGGCGCCGTCGTCCTCGACGCCGGCGGCGCGGTGCTCGCCGAGGCCGCGAACGAGCGGGAGAAACGTGGCGACCCCACCGCGCACGCCGAGGTGCTGGCGCTGCGCGAGGCCGCCCGGGTGCACGGCGACGGCTGGCGGCTGACCGGCGCGACCCTCGTGGTCAGCCTGGAGCCCTGCACCATGTGCGCCGGTGCGAGCGTGCTGGCCCGGGTTGCCCGGGTGGTCTACGGCGCCGACGACCCGAAGGCCGGGGCGGTCGGGTCGCTGTGGGACGTCGTCCGTGACCGGCGGCTCAACCACCGTCCCGAGGTGGTGGGCGGCGTGCGGGCCGAGGAGTCCGGCGCGCTGTTACGCGCGTTCTTCCGCGCGAAGCGGGGCCTGTAGTCTTTCCGGCGGTGGCGTGTCCGAGCGGCCGAAGGAGCACGCCTCGAAAGCGTGTGAGGTGCAAGCCTCCGTGGGTTCAAATCCCACCGCCACCGCCCCTCGACGGCGGCGTCCGACCGGCTCCCGGAGCCGGGCCGGGCGCCGCCGTCACTCGTGTCCGGGACGACGCGGCGATCGGCGCCCGTGGATCAGCGCGGCCGGTCGGAGTCGATCAGCAACCGGCCGCCGTCGCCCGGCACGAGCACGAACGTGTGCTGCTCGGGCTTGGTCGCACCGTTCTCCACATAGGTGACCGGGGCCGTGGCGGTGAGCGATCCGTCGGTGGCCGACACCGTCCCGAGCGTCACCGAGCTGAACCGGTTCCAGAACGCGATGTAGTTCCCCCGGCTCTCCACGCCACGCAACGTCGGCCCGGTGAGGTCGTACGCCGCCTGCGGGTTGCCGGGTAGCAGGGCGTAGTAGCCGGTGATCGCGTCCCGGACGGCGGCAGCGGTGACCGGGCCACCTGCCGGGCTCGCCGGCGCCGAACTGGCCGTCGGGGCCGTGGACGGGACCGTCGTCGGTGTCGGCGACGGCGCGCTCGGCGTGGCGCTCCCCGGTGCGCTGCTCTGCGCCGCCGTCGACGGGGCCGCCGTCGACGTCCGGGTGCCCTGCGCGTCGGCCGACGGGCCGTTGCCCCGGCCGGCCACGGCCACGACCACCACCGCGGCCACGCCGAGCACCAGCAGTGCCGCCAGCACGACCATCCAGCGGGTGCGCCGTCCCCGGTCCGGCGACGTCGCCGGCCTGGCCGGAGGGTCGGCCGGGCGGGCCGACCCGCGACGCGGCGGTCGTGCGG
>JAOPWG010000334.1 GCA_025965775.1 Modestobacter sp.
CACCGAGGGCTGGTCCGCCGTCCGGGCGATGGTCCGGCAGGACGAGACCAACCGGCTGATGGACGAGCTCTGGGACCTCGGCGCCCGGGCGATCCTGGTCACCAGCATCCACGCCTGCCGCATCTGACCGGTCCGGGCGCTCAGCCCGCCGCGCGCAGGACCGCGAACGCCTCCCGGACCGCGGAGCGGTCGACGTCGACCCGGAGCACCACGCGGACCGGGACAGGGCCGGCCGGGACGGCCGGGGCCCTGTGCTCGGCGCCGTCGCAGGCGACGGTGCCGGCGGCCGGCACACCCGCGGGACCGATCGCCGGAGTGACCAGCCAGGTGACCTGCGTGCCCTGGTCCCCGAGGCACCCCGCGTCGACGACGTAGCCGGCCTGGCTCGCCGGCACCTCCACGGTCACCATCGTCGCGTCTCCCGGCTGGCGGACGACGACGCGGGCCACCTCCCCGGCTGCGGGGGCGGGCACCTGCCCGCCGGGTGCGGTGCTCCTGGTGGTGGGTGCGGTGCTGCTGGTGGGTGCGGTGCTGCTGGTGGGTGCGGTGGACGAGCTCGCCGGGGTCGGGCTCCCGGTGCCGTTCGCTGTCGGGCTGCCGGTGGTGCAGCCGACCAGCAGGCTCCCGGCCACGGCGAGGACGGCGGCCGCCGGCGCGCCCGCCGTCCGCACCGCTGGTCCGGTCCTCACCCGGCGGCCGACCTCCGCAGGATGTCGAAGGAGATGGCACCCAGGCCGGTGACGTCGTCGTAGCCCCGCGCCACGGTCAGCGAGGTGTCCTTGTCGCCGGTCACCAGGGTGGTGGTGCCGGTGAGGGGCGACGTGTGGGCCAGGGCGAAGGGGGTCGCCCGTGGCACGACGTCCCGGAACGTCGCCGGCGCGGACCGGTGGAGGCCGTAGAGCGTGGGGTTGGCGAACCCGATCGTCGAGCTGGTGAGCTGCTGGACCAGGGCCATCTGGGCCGCCACCAACGGCGCGGCCAGCGACGTGCCGCCGTAGGAGGCTTCCTTGTACGGCCCCGTGGCGAGGGTGGTGTCGTCGATGATCGGCCGGAGCCCCACGAGCTCGCCGGTGTAGGCGTCGGCGTCCGCGGCGATGTCCGGGCTCACCCGCTTGCCCTGGGCCAGCCCGGCCGGGACGACCCCGCGCTGGTAGTCGGGCTGGGCGAAGAGCGTGCTCCGGCCCCCGCCGGCACCGTTGGAGAAGGTGCCCGGCAGCGGTTGCGCGTACCCGCTCGTGCCCGAGGGCCCTACCTGGACCTGGTCGAGGTTCGAACCCCAGCCGGTCTCGAGGACGATGGCCCCGTCCGGGCCGATCCCGGTGCTGGTCCCGCCGACGGCGGTCGCCCAGGGCGAGCTGGACGGGAGGTTGGCCGACGGCGAGCCGAGGACGGCCGCCTCGTCGCCGGAGTCACCGCTGCTGTAGTACAGCCCGATGCCCTCGGCGGCGGCCTGCAGGTGCTGGTTCACGGTGTTGCGGACCGCGTCGGCCGCGAGCGCCTCCCCGGCGGTGCTGTAGCTGTTGGAGACGATCGTCGACAGCCGGTCGTCCAGGATGGTGGACAGCGCGACGTCCACGCCCCCGGCGCAGTTGAACGCCCCGACGTAGAGGATCTTCGCCGCCGGCGCCATGCCGTGCACCGCCTCGACGTCGAGGGTCTGCTCGCCCTGCCAGCCGCTGGGGAGGCCGCACGCCGTCAGGTCGTAGCTGACCGGGGGCGTGCGCTGGGAATATGTCGTCAGGGGCGGCTCGCCGTGTCGCTGCGAGTAGGTGTCCACGTCCTGGACGATCGTGGGGGAGGCGTAGGCGTCGATGATCGCCACGGTCTGGCCCGCTCCGGTGAGGCCCTCCGTCGGACGTCCGGCGGCGGCGAGGACCGGTGAACCGCGCCCGGGCACGCCATAGGCGGACCGCAGCTGCGCCGGCACGTACCCGCACAGCGACGTCGGGAAGGAGGTCTGCCCGTAGGCGGCGGGCATGGTGGCCGTGTGCTCCCCGTAGTAGGCGGAGCAGGATGCGGTCGTCTGGGCCGGCGTGGTGCGGGTCGTGGCGGCGGGCCCGGCGGCGGGCCCGGCGGCGGTCCCGGCGTCCCGGGTGACGGCGGAGTCCGGGCGGGTCAGCTGCCGCCCCTGGTCCAGGATCAGGCCGGCGACGGAGCTCGCCAGGTCCGCGGGGAGGGACGGGGGTGTGGCCGGCGCGGCGAGCCGCCGGTGGTCCACGGAGTAGAGGTGCATCGAGGTGCCGAACGCCGCGCCGAGCTGTGCGGCCGTTCCGCGGAAGACGACGAACAGCCGGCTCTTGGGGCTGCCGGTGATGATCAGCCCCTTGGCGCGCAGCTCGGCGAGCACCCCCTGGTACTGCCGGGGCGTCGGGGAGAACCGGTCGATCCACTGCTGCGGGCCGACCCAGTGGCGGTACTGCGCGGTCCCCGGCGTCGACACCGCCGTCGCCAGGGCCGTGGCACCCGGGAGGTCCCGCAGGGAGAGGTACATCTCGCCCTCGATGGTCTCGTCGGACGGCGTCGTCCCCGCGTCGTTCGCCGCGGTGGCCCACGGCGGGACCGAGCCGGGATAGGCCACCGGAGCGGCGGCGGAGGCGGCCCCGGCCGCTCCCAGGCCGACCGCGGCGATCATCGACAGGATCGCCAGGAGGGTGACGGGCAGATGGCCTCGTCCGGTGGGCCGAGCGGTGGCGACGTGCATGACCGGGGTCCTCCCCGCAGTGTCGCCGGCCCGGAGCGGCCGTCGCGGTGCTCTGACCTTAGGAAGGGGCTGTGCTGTGAGCCAGTCATGCAACAGAGATGTGACGCGCCACGAGGAGCGCCCCCTGTGGTCGTTGCGCGCCCGAACGGTCCGCGAGGGGTCCCCGACGCGGGGTCACGGCCGTCCCCCGCCGTTCGGGGACCCGCGGGAGCCGGAGTAGGGCAGGCTGTGCTCGTGCGTCCTGCCCGTTGCCTGCCGCTGACCGTGCTGCTGACCCTGCCGCTGGTCGTGCTGACCGCCTGCGCCTCGGGGGACGGTGGTAGCGGTGACGGCTCGACCGCCACGGGCCCGTCGTCGGCCACGTCGTCCGCTGCGCCGTCCAGCTCGCCGGGCGCGACCGGTGGCGATCAGGTCGATGACGATCTGCAGATCGAGGTGGACCGGGGGGACGGCAGCCCGGTCGAGCAGTATCGGCTCACCTGCGCCGGCTCGGTGGCGGGCACGCTCCCGGACGTGGACGGTGCCTGTGCCCACCTGGCAGGCCTGACCGCCCCCTTCGCCCCGCTGCCCGCCGACGCCGTCTGTGCCCAGGTGTACGGCGGGCCGCAGACCGCCTACGTCACCGGCCGGTGGCAGGGCAACGCCGTGGAGCTCCGGCTGTCCCGGACCGACGCGTGCCACATCGCCCAGTGGGACCGGCTCGGCCCGCTGCTGCCCGGCCCGGTCGGCTGAGCCCGCCCGGCAGCGACCGGATCGGGTCAGCGGGGGCGCGTCGTCCGGTCGACCAGATCGATGGCGGTGCAGAGTCCGAGCGCGAGCGCCCGCCCGCTGGTCGACCCGGTCGCCAGCAGCGCGTTGATCGCGGGAGCCAGCGCGCCGTCACCGACCAGCCCGCGCAACACGGCGGCGAACTCCCCGCTCACCCGGCCGGCGGCCGCGTGCCGCAGGAGAGCCCGGGACAGCTCGGTCGTACGGCCGGCGGCCAGCGAGGTGACCCCGGCGCCGAAGCGGTCGGCGGCCGGGTGGCCCAGCAGCACCAGCCCGGCAGTGGTGCCGGCCAGCACGTCGTCCCCGGCCGGGGTCAGGCCCGGGCCGAGGCCCACCAGCCGCGTGGCCGTGCGCAGTGCGGCGTCCAGGTCGGCCCGCCGGACGGCGCCGCGCAGCGCGGCCAGGGGACCACTGGGGCCACTGGGCAGGCCGGGGAGCGCGAAGGCACTGTGCGGCACGCCCTCGCCGTAGACGGCCGCGCGCAGCAGGCGGACGCCCTCGGGCAGCAGTGCCGGGTGCGCGGTCGGCAGTTTGGGTCGCGGGTCCCACCAGGCAGCGGCGCTGACGATCAGGTCGCCGACGGTGACCCGCCCACCGCCCACCTGGGCCCGTGCGCCGCTGGGGACCGAGACCAGGGGCCGGCCGTTGGCCGGGCGGAAGAGGATGCAGCCCAGCGGGAGCCGGGCCGCGTCGGAGGTCAGCACGCCCACGACGTCGGAGCCCTGTGGGGTCTGCACGGTGAGGTAGACGGCGGCGGGAACCGACAGCAGCACGCGCGCTTCGCGGACCGGCCCCCGCAACAGCTCGGCCACCCCGGTGCTGGCCTGGGTGGGGACGGCGCCGGCCGCGCCCCGGACGCCGGGTGCACCACCCGTGGCCGCCGAGGTCCGGGACAGGGAGATCGTGGGGACACCGGCCCGGGCGGCGCGCCCGGCAGAGGCGACCTGCTGGTCAGCTCCGCCCTGTCCGCCGGTGCTCTCGTCGATGGTGCGCATGCGGCCCTCCACCCGTGCGGTCGACGAGGCAGGCCGACCGCCCGCCCCGTCCCGGTCCGTTCACTCCGGGGCGGGGGGAGCGCGTCACCTCTGGCGAGGCGAGGGCGCTTACCATCCGACCCGGTACAGCGCCGGAACACGAACGTAGATGGCGCGTCGTCCCGGCACGTATGGCGATTCTCGCCAACGCTGGCTGTTCCCGTCCAGGGACGTCTGACAGAATCCAGTCGACGATGGTCCCGAACGGGGCACTGGGGGAACGTAGAGTGACTGGGCGTGAGGCATCCGTGAGCAGTGCTGCGCATCGCGATCGGATGCCTACGCAGAGTTCGGTGCCACCCTCGGTGGAGCCGGTGCTCTCGCAGGTCCCACCCGCCGACCGCAGCGCCCTGCAGGACAGCATGGGGCTGGCGGTGGAGCAGGTCCTCGCCCTGCCCGGCCTGACCGGCACGGTGGTCGTCGGCGGGGCCGCCGGCATCCGGCGGGTCGTCCGGCACGTGGTGGTCGACGACCCGGTGAACCCGCTCTCCGGTGCCGGGCCCGACGTTCTCGTGGTGCTGGGCAGTCAGCTCCCCGCGGCCGACGCGGCACACTCGCGCGCCCTGGTCGAGCGGCTGCACCGGCGGGGCAGTGCGGCGCTGGCCTACCGGGCCCGGCCCGGCTCAGAGCCCTCGGAGCTGCCGCCCGACCTCCCGACCGAGGTGCTCGCCGAGGCCGACCGCCGCGGGTTCCCGGTCATCGTGCTGCCCTCGACCGCCCGCCTGGACGAGGTGGTCGCCGAGGTGCTCGGCGCGATCATCGACCGGCAGACCCAGGCGCTCAGCCTCGCCAACCGGATGCACAACCAGTTCATCGACGTGGCGTTGTCCGGCGGTGGGCTGGCCGAGGTGACCGGTCAGGTGTCGACCTTCCTGGACGGCGCGGCCGTCCTGGGCCTGGGGCCCGACCGCGAGGTGGCCACCAGCGCGGGGCCGCCCCAGGACGTCGAGGAGATCCGCGACTGGCTGTGGCTGCTGGACGCCGCCGCCGACGACGCCTTCGCCGACCTGACCCCCTCCCGCCGGCTGTCGGGCAACCGGGCCGACCAGAGCGTGGTCACCCCCGCGGAGGTCCTGGCCGACGCCGACCTGTCCCCGGCCGACGGCATCCTGCTGGTGCCCGGGCACCACGAGCTGCCCGGCGGTGTCGGCGAGTACGCCGTCGCCCCGGTCATGGCCGGGGACCAGCGGCACGGCTGGCTGGTGGCGGTCAACCGGCACGGGCCGATGCTGGTCGGTGCGGGCGTCGTGCTGGAGCAGGCCGCGGTGATCGCCGCGCTGTCGGAGATCCGCCACCAGGCGGTGCACTCGGTCGAGCTGCGATTCCAGGGCGACCTGGTGCGCCGGCTGATCGGCGGCTCGGTCCGGCACACCGAGCGGGTCCTGGCCTACACCCGGTCGTTCGGCTGGCGGCTGGACGGGCCGGTCGTCGTCCTCGTCAGCGCCACCGAGACGATCGACTCCGGCGGCGACCCCACCCGCGCCCTCGACGTCCTGGACCGGCTCGCCGACGGCTGGCGGGCGGCGATCGAGGGCGAGGTCTCCGGCGCGGCGGTCGCCGGGCTGGCGACCGAGATCGTCACGGTGCTGCCGCTGGACGGGCGGACGCCGGAGGAGCTGTCCGCCCTGGTCGCGGCCGTCACCGCGCGGGTCAACGGGCGGCTGCGCCGGGTCGGCCGGCTGCTGGGCACGGGCATCGGCCGCCCGGCTGAGGAGCTGTCGGGGCTGTCGGAGGCCTACCAGCAGGCGCAGCGAGCGCTGGTGGTCGGCCAGGAGATCCACGGCGGGCACGCGGTGACCCACTTCGACCAGCTCGGGGTCTTCCGGCTGCTGTCGCTGATCCCCGACAGCAACGAGTTGCGCTCCTACGTCGACGAGGTGCTCGGCCCGCTGGCCGACTCCGGCGACGCCGACTCCGCCGACCTCCGCGACACCCTGCGGGTGCTGCTGGAGACCAACCTCAACGTCGCCGAGTCCGCGCGCCGGCTGCACTTCCACTACAACACGATGCGGTACCGGATCGGGAAGCTGGAGCGGCTGCTGGGCCCCTTCACCACCGACCCCACGCTGCGGCTGAACCTGTTGCTGGCCCTGCACGCCGCGCGCATGCGCGGGCTGGACCAGTCGCACCGGCCGCTGCTGGAGCACGTGCCCGCGCCCGTGGTCGACGAGGGGCTCGAACAGCTCGTCTGACTGTTCCACCCTGCCCGTCCCGGCGCGTCGGCAGGGGACACGCCGTGATGGAACGTGTCCGGTCGCTACTGGTGCCGGGGCGCCGTGTCTGCCACTGTGCGTCCTCTCGCCCCGGTGAACCGCCCCGGAACAGGCCCAGACCCGCGCTTGTGCGGCGAGACGACCGCAGCTGCGCACCGGTTCTGAGGAGGACCCCATGGCGTTCGGGTGGAAGTTGCACGGAGACGGGAAGACCCCGCCGTTGGGCGAGGCGGTGGCGCCCGACGAGCGGTTGTCGTGGCCGCTGACCGTCGGCATCGGCGCCCAGCACGTGGTGGCGATGTTCGGGGCGACGTTCGTCTTCCCGCTGGTGATGGGCCTGGACGCCAACCTGGCGATCATGATGAGCGGGATCGCCACGATCTTGTTCCTGCTGATCGTGCAGGGCAAGGTGCCCTCCTACCTGGGCACCAGCGCGTCCTTCGTCGGCGGTGTGGCCGCGGTCCGGGCCGGTGGCGGCAACAGTGCCGACGTGGTCGGCGCGATCCTGGTCTCCGGCGTCGTGCTGGCCATGGTCGGCCTGCTGATCCAGGCCGCCGGTCCCGGGGTGGTCAACCGGGTGCTGCCGCCGGCCGTCACCGGCGCCGTCGTCCTGCTGATCGGGTTCAATCTCGCCCCGGTCGCCGCCGGCGTCTACTGGCCGCAGGACCAGTGGGTCGCGCTGGCCACCATGGCCTTCGTCATCGTGGTGTCGCTGGCGCTGCGCGGCTTCTGGGCGCGCATCTCCATCCTGCTGGGCCTGCTCTTCGGCTACCTGCTCTCGCTGCTGCTGGACGCCACGGCCGGGCCGATCACCTCGGTGCTGGGCGGGGCGACCGTGGCCACCAGCCACGACCGGGTCAACCTGGCCGCCGTCGGTGCCGCGGACTGGTTCGGGCTGCCGCACTTCACCGCCCCGCACTTCGGGGTCAACTTCTCCCTGCTGGTGCTGCCCGCGGTGATCGCCCTGGTCGCGGAGAACGCCGGGCACGTCAAGGCGGTCGGTGAGATGACCAAGCGCAACCTGGACCCGGTGCTCGGCCGCGCGGTGTTCGCCGACGGTGTCGGCACCGTGGTCGCCACGTCGGTGGGCGGGTCCCCGACCACCACCTACGCGGAGAACATCGGCGTCATGGCCGCCACCCGGGTCTACTCCACGGCGGCCTACTACGTGGCGGCGATCGTGGCCATCCTGCTGGGCCTGGTGCCCAAGTTCGGCGCGATCGTCAACGCCACCCCCGGCGGCGTGCTGGGCGGGATCACCGTCGTCCTCTACGGGATGATCGGCCTGCTGGGCGCCAAGATCTGGAAGGAGAACCGGGTCGACTTCGCCAACCCGATCAACCTGGTCCCGCTCGCGGCGGGGATCATCATCGCGATCGGCAACGTGACCCTCACCTTCACCCCCACCTTCTCGCTGTCAGGCATCTCACTGGGCACGATCGTCGCCGTCGCGGGCTGGCACCTGGCCCGCCTCCTGGCGCCGGCGGAGATGAAGGCCGCGCTGAGCGCCGAGGGCGGCTCCGCAGGCGGGACCGGCCCCGCGCCGGGCCACACCGGTAGGCACGCCGTCGACCCCGGCGGGGCGGACCCCTCCGACGTCGACCAGAACACGCGCGTGCGCTGAGCGCCGCCCACCCGGCCCACCGGCCCGGTCCCCACCTCGGGGCCGGACCGGTGGCGTGTGCGGCCGGCCCGGGTCCGTGCGTGGCCGCCGCCTACCCGGGGCACAGGCCCGGAGGGGCCGAACCGCTCGGCCCCTCCGAGGAGGAACGGATGAGCGAGAGCACGCGCCCGCTGGACGGCAGGGTCGCGCTGGTGACCGGGGCGTCCTCGGGCATCGGCGAGGCGACGGCGATCGCCCTGGCCGGGGCCGGGGCGGCGGTGGCCATCGGCGCCCGGCGCAGGGACCGGCTCGACGCCCTGGCCGCGACGCTGCGCGACAGCGGCGCCCGCGTCCTGCAGCTGGACCTGGACGTCACCGACGAGCCGGCCTGCCGGGCCTCGGTGGACCGCACCCGGTCCGAGCTCGGCGGCCTGGACATCCTGGTCAACAACGCCGGGGTGATGCTGCTGGGCACGATCGTCGGCGCGGACACCGAGGACTGGCGGCGGATGCTGAACACCAACGTGCTCGGCCTGATGTACATGACGCACGCCGCGATCGAGGGCATGGTCGAGCAGGGATCCGGCGACATCGTGAGCATCTCCAGCGTCGCCGGCCGGCAGGCGCGCAAGGGCGCGGGCGTCTACAACGCCAGCAAGTGGGCGGTGAACGCCTTCAGCGAGTCGCTGCGCCAGGAGGTCACCGGCCGCGGGGTGCGGGTCGGGCTGGTCGAGCCCGGGGCGGTGGCCACCGAGCTGTCCAGCCACATCACCCAGCCGGAGGCGAAGCAGGCCTCGCAGGCCATGGCGGCGGGCATGCGCACGCTGCAGCCGGAGGACATCGCCCGGGCAGTGCTCTACCTGGTCACCCAGCCACCGCACGTCGCGGTCAACGAGATGCTGGTGCGTCCCACCGACCAGGAGCGCTGACCGGCACGGCGGTCACCGTGACTCGACCACCCGCTTGAGCGTGGCGAGGTCGGCGGTGATCGCCGCGGCGTCGGCGGCGAACTCCGCGTCGGTCATCGTGGGCTGCCGGCGCAGGGTGAAGACCACCTCGCAGCCCGTGCCGTCGGGCAGCACCCGCAGCGGGTTGCGGACCGTCGTGCCCGAGGGCAGCGTCACGTCGTGGTCGAGCACGCCGAGCTCGTTGCGCGGCACGAACCGGACGACGACGCGCCCCATCGGGGAGTCGGCCACCCACTCGCCGGCATCGAGGCGGATGCCGCCGGCGAGGCCGGCCGCCCACTCGGGCAGGTGGCGGGGATCGACGGCGTAGTCGTAGACCTCGCCGGCCGGGCGGTCGATGGAGACGGTGAGGTGGCGGGACTCGGTGGCCATGCCCGGCATCCTGGCGCAACCCACCGACCGGAGCGGTCACCCGGCCATCCGCCCGCGTCCGGTACCGCGTCGTCCCTGCCCTTCCCCGCGCCAGGACCGACAGTCCGGGTGCGTCGTCGGCGAACCCGCCGGAGACCGGCCGCGGGGCGCCTACGGTCTGCCGCGTGCCCACCTCACCGGCCCCCGCTCCCGGCCGCGCCGGCCTGCCCCTGCTGGCCGTCACCTTCTCGGTGCTGGCCTGGGCGTCGGCGTTCATCGGTATCCGCGCGGTGGCCGAGGACCTGACGCCCGGCGCGCTGGCGCTGGGCCGGCTGGTCGTCGGCACCGTCGTCCTGGGGCTGCTGTCGTTCGGGCGCGGGTGGGTGCGGCCGACGGCGGGGGAGTGGCGGCTGCTCGCGGTCTGCGGCGTCGGCTGGTTCGGCGTCTACAACCTGGCGCTGAACGCCGCCGAGCAGCACCTGGACGCCGGGACCACCGCGATGCTGGTGAACGTCGGCCCGGTGCTCATCGCCGTCTTCGCCGGGGTGCTGCTCGGCGAGGGCTTCCCGCGCTGGCTCGTCGCCGGGCTCGGCGTCGCCTTGTGCGGGGCCGTGCTCATCGGCGTGGCCACCCGCAGCGCCGGCGCGGACCTGCTGGGGGTGGGGCTGGCCCTGGTCGCGGCGGTGACGTACGCAGCCGGAGTGGTGGCGCAGAAGCCGCTGCTGCGCCGGCTGCCGGCGCTGCAGGTGACCGGCACCGCGTGCGCCATCGGGGTGGTGTGCTGCCTGCCCTGGTCCGGCGCGCTCGCCGGTGCGCTGACCCGTGCCCCGGCGGGCTCGGTCGGCGGGATGGTGTACCTGGGCGTTGTGCCCACGGCGCTGGCGTTCAGCACCTGGGCGTACGCGCTGTCCCGGACCGACGCCGGCCGGCTGGCGGCCACCACCTACCTGGTGCCGCCCCTGGTCGTGCTGGCCGGCTGGCTGCTGCTGGAGGAGGTGCCCCCGGCCCTGGCCGGCGCCGGTGGGGCGGTCTGCCTGGTCGGCGTGGCGCTGTCCCGGCGGCGGGACCGGCCGCGGGTCCCCGCGCCCCCGGCGGTGCCGCAGGAGGCGGGGCCGGCGGTCTGATCCCGCCGGCCCTGCCCGGCGGCCCGG
>JAOPWG010000345.1 GCA_025965775.1 Modestobacter sp.
CGCGCGTTCGCCTGGTCGACGCACATGAAGTTGCCCTCGCTGTCCCGGAACCAGGCCGCGCGGCCCCTCTCCGTCACGGCGATCTCGCCGTCCCACCGCACGCCCGGCATGTCCGGGTAGACCTCGAACGTCACGCCCTTGGCCTTGAGGTCACGGACCTGCGACTCGATGTCGTCGACGTGCCATTGCGCGAGGGTGTGGCCGGCCTGCCCGGCGGACTCGGTGCGGTAGACGTTGAAGGTCGTGCCGCCCGCCGTCCGGTAGGTCAGCTGGACGCCCTCGAACTCCTCGACGGGGTGGAGCCCCAGCTTGTCGGCGTAGAAGTCGCGTGCCCGCTCCAGGTCGCTCGCCGGGATGTTCGCCTCGACACGGCTGTTGTTCAGCATGGCCTGCTCCTCACGGTCCTCGATCGGCTCCCGCGCCGACCCGGCGGAACCTAGCCGGGAGGTCACCCCCGCGGCAGAGCGCCCGCCGGGCGGGACGGGCCCGCCGGTGTGCCGCGCCTCGGCGTCGCGACGGCGCGACGATCCGCTGACCGGCCGAAAGGGGGCGGACAGATGTGTCACATCCCCCCACGTGTTGCCGTACTGGCCCTCCGGGGGAGCACGGGTGGTCACCGCCCCGGCCGTGGACGTCCGGCGGCCGGGGCGGGTACCGGTGTCAGCGCAGGCTGACGACCGGGCTGGTCTCCAGCCGGTCGGCGACCTCGGCCCACCGGTCGGAGAACATCCCGTACGCGGTCTTGATCACGACGCCGACCGGGAGTTCGGGACACTCGTTCTCCCCGTTGGTCCCCCAGTTGACCCAGCCGGACTGCGGCCGCTGGACGATCTGGAAGGCGCCGGAGGGCGCCGAGGTCCACCACACCATCGTCCGGCCGGTCTCGGAGTGGTACTCGACGGTCTTGGCCGCGGGTCCGGCGAACACCGTCTCGTGCGCCACCGCCGAGACGTCCACCGGCTCGGTGTCCAGCTGCCAGTGCCGCTCGGGCAGGTCGGCCAGCACGTGCGAGGCAGCGCGCACCCTGCCCAGCCGCTCCCGGATCTCCGCCTCGGGCAGCGCGCCCTCCCAGGAGCAGAACAGCCGCCAGTACAGGTCCCAGTGCGCCGCCTCGATGTCACCGGTGAGGGCGTCCCGGAACCGGGCGAAGGTCTCGCTGCCGGCGGTCGACGTCGCCAGCGTCTCGGCGACCATCTCGGCCAGCTGCCCGGCGTAGGGGTCACCGCTGCGGTACCGGGTGCCCCCCAGCGCGGCGAACCGGTCGAAGACCACGCTCCCCTGACCGCTCTCGAACTCGTCCCCCACGGTGATCTTGTCGGTCACCGACCGGCCGTTGATGACCGTCCGGAAGTGGTCGACGCGGTAGACCCGGGTGAAGGACGGGCAGCCGTGGGTGAACACCCAGTCGACGGTGAAGCGCTTGCCGCGCAGCTCCGGCAGCAGCCCGTCGGGCACGGTCCCGTGCATCCGGTAGTGGTGCTGCACGGGTCCGCGCTCGACCACCTCGATCTCGACGACCGTGTGCTCCGGTGGGTTGATCAGGCCGTTCTCCGGGGTGAAGAAGGGTCCGTAGAAGCCGCCGATCGCGTTGTCGCCCGACGGCAGCAGGTCCACTCCCTCGGCGGTGGCCGCGAAGTGCCGCAGCCCCCACTTGGACGCCCCGGTCCCCTGCGCCGTGCCGACGCACATCTCCAGGTCGAAGACCCCGGTGTCCAGCCGGACGAAGGCGTCGGCCTCACGCGCCGGCAGCTCGGTGATGCCACCCTCCGGGTCGGTCACCGGGCCGGTCAGGGTGAGCGTCGTCTCCCCGGCGAAGCTGAGCGCCGCCACCAGCCGGGTCTCCCCCGCAACCGCGTCGGCGCGGAGCACCTGGCAGACGACGTCCTCGCCGTCGGCCGTCCGGGCGGTCCACAGGTCGCCGTCCAGCTCCCGGGGGACGGTGAAGACCACCGGCTCGTGCTCCCGCCGGCCGGGCAACGGGTCGCGGACGTGGACGACGGGCGGGGTCACGTGCTGTTCCTCCGTGTTCGGGGACGCCGCCGGCGCGGCAGGGGTGGACGGGGTCACGCTGCCGCTCCGGAGGCCCGGGCCCGCTGGCCGCGCAGCGGCCTCTGCTTGAGACCGTCGATCGCGACGGCGAGGATGATCACGCCGCCCTTGATCAGCAACTGGGTGAAGAACTGGACGTTGAGCAGGATCAGGCCGGTGCTCAGGACGCCGAGGATCACCGAGCCCACGAGGGTGCCGTAGAGCCGGCCGCGGCCACCGGCGAGGCTGGTGCCGCCGAGGACGACGGCGGCGATGGCGTCCAGCTCGTACCCGGTGCCGGCGGTCGGCTGGGCCGAGACCACCCGGGCCGCGAAGATGATGCCGGCCAGACCGGCGCAGGCACCGGCGATGACGTAGACCGCCGTGGTGACCCGCCGGACGTCGATCCCGGCCAGCCGCGCCGCCTCGGCGTTGCCACCGACGGCGTACACCTGGCGGCCGAACCGGGTGCGCTCCAGCAGGAACCAGATGACCAGGTAGACGACGGCCATGACGACGACCGGAACGGGGATGCCGGCCATGTAGCCGTTGCCGATGTCCCGGAAG
Organism: Modestobacter sp.; assembly: GCA_025965775.1. GTDB lineage: Bacteria > Actinomycetota > Actinomycetes > Mycobacteriales > Geodermatophilaceae > Modestobacter. The sequence goes on from JAOPWG010000345.1 coordinate 2,596, forward strand.
GACAGCGTGTTGGACACGATCGGCTGGCCGTCGGTCATCGTGTAGGCCAGTCCGCGCAACGCGGTCATCGTGCCGAGCGTGACGATGAACGCCGCCAGCCCCAGGTAGGCGGTGAGGATGCCGTTGACCAGCCCGGCGAGGCTGCCGGCGGCCACCCCGGCGAGGATGGCCAGCCAGGCCGGCCACCCGCCCACCGCGGCCAGCACCGAGACGACGCCGGAGACCGCCAGGATCGACCCGACCGACAGGTCGATGCCGGCGGTGAGGATGACCAGCGTCAGCCCCGCGGCGAGGATCGCGTTGATCGAGATGGACCGGGCGATGTTCAGCAGGTTGGACACGCTGGCGAAGTTGGGCGCGATGGCGACCATCAGCGCGACCAGCGCGACCAGCACCACCAGGATGCCGACGCGGTCCCACCACTTCGCGAGGCGGACGCCCCGCTGTGCGGCCACCCGTTCCTCGGCGTCGACGTGCGGGGTGGCCGGAGCCGACGGGGCGGTGGCGGCGCTGGCGCCGGGTCGGGAGGGGTCAGACATTCTGTGCTCCTGGGGTGCTGGAGACCGTTCCGGTGGCATGTGCCATCACGGCCTCCTCGGTGGCGGTGGTGGAGTCGAGATCGGCGACGATCCGGCCGTTGCGCATGACGAGCACCCGGTCGCTGATCCCGATGACCTCGGGCAGGTCGGAGGAGACGACGAGGACGGCCTTCCCCGCCGCGGCGAGGTCGAAGACCAGCTCGTAGATCTCCCGGCGCGCGCCGACGTCGACCCCGCGGGTGGGCTCGTCCAGGACGACGACGTCGGCGTCGCGCATGAGCCAGCGGCCCAGCACGACCTTCTGCTGGTTGCCCCCCGACAGGGACCGGACCGGGAGCTGCAGAGCGCTGTCGCGGATCCGCAGCCTGCGCATCTGCTCGCGGACCCCGGCGCGCAGGGCGCCGCGGCGGACGACCGTGCCGCGGCTGAGCTCACGCAGCGAGCTGATCCCGATGTTGTCCTCGACCGGGTGGTCGAGGAAGAGGGCCTGGGTCTTGCGGTCCTCGGGCACCATCGCGATGCCGGCGGCGACCGCCTGCCCCGGGTTGCGCGCGTCGACCTGCCGGCCGTGCACCCGCACGGTGCCGCCGCGCGCGCGGTCGGCCCCGAACAGCAGCCGGCAGGTCTCGGTGCGGCCGGCGCCGATCAGTCCGGCCATGCCGACCACCTCACCGGCCCGGACGGTGAAGCTCACCGGCCCGACCAGCGCCCCGTCGGTGAGCCCTTCGACGGCGAGGACCACGTCCCCGGGCCGCCGGGGTGCGTGGGCGTAGAGGTCGCCCACGTCGCGGCCGACCATCATCGACACGACGTCGCCGGGAACCACGTCGGCGCGTGCGCGGGTGCCCACCAGGCGGCCGTCGCGGAAGACGGTGATCCGGTCGGCGAGCTGCCAGACCTCCTCCATCCGGTGGCTGATGTAGACCAGGCCCACGCCGCGTCCGCGCATCTCCTCGACCAGCCGGTACAGCTCCAGCGACTCGCCCCGGGAGAGCGCGGCGGTGGGCTCGTCCAGCACCAGCACCCGGGCGTCCTCACTGACCGCACGGGCGATCTCGACCATCTGCTGCATGCCCACCGACAGCGACCCGAGCTCCCGCCGCGGGTCGATGTCCGCGCCGATCCGGCTCAGCTTCTCCTTCGCCTGGCGGAGGGTCGCCCGCCGGTCGAGGCTCCCCCAGCGGGTCCGTGGTTCCCGGCCCAGCGCGAGGTTGTCCGCGACCGTCATCGCGGGCACGGTGTTGAGCTCCTGGTGGATGATGGCGATGCCGTGCGCGGCGGCGGCCCGGGGCCCGTTGATCTCGACCGGCACGCCGTCGATGAGGATGCGCCCGGCGTCCCGGGCGACGTCGCCGGAGAGGATCTTCATCAGCGTGGACTTGCCGGCGCCGTTCTCGCCCATCAGGGCATGCACCTCACCGGCCCGGAGGTCGAAGTCGACGCCGTCGAGCGCCGTCGTCGCGCCGTAACGCTTGGTCACGCCCTCCAGGCGCAGCAGGGCAGGGGTTTCCTGCGTCATGGACCAGTTCCTCTCGGCGGGTTCGGGACCGTGGGTGGGCCGTGCTGGGGTGGCGGCCCGTCGGTGCCGGACCGCCACCCCGCCGGTCACCAGCCGGCGTAGCTGGCGACGGTCTCGCGGGTGACGAGCTCGCTGGGGATCTTGACGTTGGTCTCCGCCAGCTTCTCGCCCTTCACCAGCTGCTGGGCGAGCTGGACCGCCTGCACGACCATCTGGCCGGGAGCCTGCGTGGAGGTGCCGATGAACGGCGACCCGGCCCGCTGCAGCTCCGCGACGGCCTCGGGGCTGCCGTCGACCCCGGTCACCTTGACCTGGGCGGCCTTCCCGGCGCCCTCGACAGCGAGGACGGCGCCCAGCGCGGAGGGGTCGTTCATGCCGAAGATGCCCTGCACGTCCGGCGTGGCGGTCAGCATGTCGGTGGTGACGGCGAGCCCCGAGGCGCGGTCGTTCTTGGAGGCCTGCTGGCCGACGATCGTGATCCCGGGGTACTTGGTGGCCACGTTCTTGCAGCCGTCGATCCGGTCGATGATCGTCTGGATGGGCGTGCCGTCGACGAGCAGGACGTTGCCCTTGCCGCCCATCTGCTCGAACAGGTAGGTGCACGAGACCTCGCCGGCCTGCACCGCGTCGGTCTCCACGACCGCGTCGGCGCCGACGGCCGGGGTGTCGACGGCGATGACGATGGTCCCGGCCTGCTTGGCCCGCTGGATCGCCGGCGCGATGCCGTCCTGGTCGACGGCGCTGACGACGATCAGGTCGACGCCCTGCTGGACGAATGCGTCCATCTGGCTGGTCTGCGTGCCCAGGTCCAGTTGGGCGTCCTGGGTGTTGGCGGTGGCGCCGATGTCGGCGGCGGCCTTCCGGAGGCCCTTGTCCATCGCCGAGAAGAACGGGTTGGACATGTCCTGGACCAGCAGTCCGATGCTCTCGATCTTGGCGGGAGCGGCGGCGGTCTGGGTGTCCCCGGAGGAGCAGGCCCCCAGGGACAGGGGCAGCGCGATGGCGCTGAGGCCGGTGAGGATGCGGACGGGGGTGGAGCGGGTCGTGCGTCCCACGGGGGTGTCTCCTTCGACAGGGGCGGGCCAGGACAGGGGCATCGCCGCACCACGGGCGTGGCGCGGGAGGGCGGATCAGGCAGGCGGTTCGGTCGTCAGGGGCTCAGCAGCCGCAGGACCGTCGGACGACGAGGTCGAAGGCCACCTCCCGTCGGTCTTCCGGCACGTAGACCGGGGTGGCCGGCCGGCCCGCCCGCTCGGCGTCGACCTGGGCGTCGATGACGCGGGTGAGGGTCTCGGCGGCGAGCACGCCGATCTGCTCGCTGTGCTCGTCGAGCACGGTGAGCGGCGGGTCCAGCAGCGGCGCCCAGGGGAACTCGTCGAAGGCGATCACCGCGACGTCGGCAGGAACGCTCAGATCCCGGGCGCGCAGCACCCGCCAGGCGGCCTGGAGCAGGGGATTGTTGCCGGCGATCAGCGCCCGGGGCGGGGCGCCGGCGGCGTCCAGGTACTCGCCGAGCACCGCGGCGGCCGAGTCGACGTCGTTCTCGCTCTCGAGCACGGTGACGGTGGCGCCGTGCCGCTCCGCGGCCTCGCGCAACCCTGCCTCGCGGGGTGCCCGGGTCGACCACCGCGCCGGGTAGGCCAGGAACAGCCAGTCGTGGAGGCCGTGGCCGGAGAGGTGGTCGCCGACCGCCAGGCTGGCCGCCCGGTTGTCCGTGGTGATGCTCGGCACCGATCGGGCGGTCTCCGGCGGCGTGGCGTCGACGAAGACCACCGGGATGTCCCAGTCCTGCAGCAGGTCCAGGTTGCGGCCGCCCAGGGTCAGCGTGGCGATCACGCCCGCGGTGCGGGACTGGATCAGGTGCTGGACCGCGGCGTCCTCGGACTCGGCGCTGTAGTGCCCCTCGGCGGCGATGTCGGCGACCACGGCCGTGCGACCCGAGCGGCGCAGCGTGCGCTCGATCCCGCGCATCAGCTCCAGGTAGTAGTGGTTGCTGGTGCTGGCGGTGATCACCGCGACGGAGCTGCGGGTGTTCTTCCGGAGCTGCTGGGCGACGGCGTTGGGCACGTAGCCGACATCGCTCGCGGCCTTGAGCACGGCCGCCCGGGCAGCCGGCGACACCCCGTCGGCCGCGCTGAGGGCCCGGGAGACCGTGTACGTGGACAGACCGCTGGCGACGCTGACGTCGCGCAGGGTCGGCTTGCGTGGCACGGGCGGTCTCCTAAACGTTTAGCCGTGGCGACTGCGGTGTCGCGGGTCACTCCTAAACGATTAGGTGGCAAGCTATGGCCGTGTTCACATCGATGTCAAGCGATGCACGCATGTTCGACACATCTTCGGTGCCGGCGCTCACGGTGCTGGGCGAGCTGGTCGTCGACCTCATCCCGGAACGGCACACCGATCCGGGCCCCGAGGACGGTGCGCCCCGTTTCGTCGCCCGCCCGGGGGGCAACGCGCTCAACGTCGCCGTCGCCGCCGGACGGCTGGGCCACCCGGTACACCTGCTGGCCCGCTTCGGCCAGGGGCCGCTGGCCGGGCACCTGCGCCGGCACGCCGAGTCCGCCGGCGTGGACCTGTCCGGATCGATCGACTCCCCTGATCCGGTGAGCCTCGCGGTCGTCGGTCTCTCCCCCGACGGCTCGGCCGACTACGGCTTCCACGTGATCGGTGCCGCCGACTGGCAGTGGACCGACGCCGAGCTCGCGGCGGGCTGGTCCTCGGACTCCCGGGCCGTCCACGTCGGGTCGATCTCCAGTTGGACCTCCCCCGGCTGCGAGCCGATCGCCGCACTGGTCGAGCGCCTGCACCGGACCGGTGACGCGCTCGTGAGCGTGGACCCCAACATCCGGCCGATGCTCGCCGAGGGCTTCGGCAACACGCCTGCCGACGTCCGGGCCAGGTTGGACCGTCTGGTGGCCACCGCCGACGTGGTGAAGATCAGCTCCGAGGACCTCGCCTGGCTCGAGCCGGACACCACCGACCTGGACGACGCCGCGCGCCGGTGGGCGGACCGCGGACCGGCCCTGGTCCTCCTGACCGACGGCGGTGCTCCGCTCCGGGTGGCCCGCCCCGGCGGGCGGCTGCAGCACCACACCCCGCCTGCGGTGACCGTCGTCGACACCGTGGGCGCCGGGGACACCCTGGCCGCGGGCCTCCTGACCGGTCTCCTCGGCGCCGGCATCACCGTCCGGGCGGCGCTGGAAGCCCTGGACGACGGGCTGCTGGGCCGGGTGGTCGCCGACGCCGCCCTCGCTGCGGCGCTGGCCTGCACCCGGGTCGGCGCCGATCCGCCCACCAGCGCCGAGGTCGACGCCGCGCGCGGGTGAGCCCGTGCCGGCGCCTGCATGCGCACGGCACGGGCTGCTCCCGGGCCCACAGGTCAGGCCTGCGGCTCCGGCTCCTCGGTGGAGACCCTCCGCAGGGCTTCCTTGGTGAAGCCGCGGACGTACTCCATGAGCCAGGCCTCGAAGGCCACCTGATCGGTCATGACCAGGTTGAAGTGCGCAAGGTAGTCCTGTCTGGCCGCGCTGAGGAACTCGTCCTCGGCGAACGCGTCACTCTGCTCGGCCAGCGCCATCAGCCGGTTGGCGCCGTCGACCATCCGGAAGGCGGCCAGGATGGGCGTCTCGTCCAGGCTGACCGGCGCGCTGCTGACCAGATGCGTGATGACCTTGAACATCTCCCGGTCCAGCTGCCCGCTCACGCGCGACCACCGGTGCCGAAGTCGGCGCCGAACCGGTTGTGGTGCCACGAGGTCCGGAAACCCCGCGCCGGCGGAGACGGGGACTCGGGCACGAAACCGACCGCCACCGTCACGTCCGGGCGGATGTGCTCGGGCAGGTCGAGCAGGGCCTGCACGGCCGGGGCGCTCCAGCTGGTGATGGTGCAGGTGCCCAGCCCGAGCGTCTGGGCCATGAGTGCCAGGTGCGCGCAGGCGGCCCCGGCGTCGAGCCAGCTCGCCGACTCCACGCCCCGGCGCCCCATGACCTCGCGCGCCCGGACGGTGTCGGTGCAGTGCACCAGCATCGCCGGCGCGTTGTTCAGGAACCCGGGCAGCACCTGCCGGGCGGTCGTCATCAGGTGCGGGTCGTCGACCACGA
>JAOPWG010000359.1 GCA_025965775.1 Modestobacter sp.
GGGCCGCGCTGGCGACCATCTGGCGGGCGGGCTGCATCATCCGGGCGCGCTTCCTCGACCGGATCCGGCAGGCGTTCACCGACGAGCCCGGACTGACCACGCTGCTCACCCACGACTACTTCCGCAACGCAGTCGCCGCCGCGCAGGAGGGTTGGCGCCGGGTGGTCGCCGACGCGGCCCGCTACGGCATCCCCGCACCCGGCTTCGCCAGCGCGCTGGCCTACTACGACGGGCTGCGGGCAGAGCGACTGCCCGCGGCGCTGATCCAGGGGTTGCGTGACCGGTTCGGCTCGCACACCTACCGGCGCGTGGACGCCGACGGCGCTTTCCACACGATGTGGTCGGAGGACTCCCGCGAGGTCAGCGCCTGACGGCCGGTCGCGCCGGGACGGCGGCTCGGGGACGGCGCTCATGGCCCGGGCTGGTCACCCCCGGCAGCCCGGGCCCGGGCGCGGCGCTTCCCCTCGTGCATGGCCTGGACCCGGGCGACCGGGATGGCGTGTCCCTCGACGACCAGGTCGGCGGGCAGCTCCTGCGCCTCCGGTAGCGCGGCGGCCCAGGGATCGCCGTCGGTGAGCCGGGCCCGCGCGGTGGTGACGGTGAGGTCGGCCGGTGTGACGTCGGTCAGCTCGTCCCAGCCGACCGGCGTGGACACCGGCAGCCCGGGGCGCACCCGCGGGCTGTAGGCGCTCACGACAGTGCCCTGCCCGGAGCGGGTGGAGTCGACGAACACCCTCCCACCCCGGTCCTCCTTGAGGTAGGCGGTGGTGGCGAGCTCCGGGTCCAGCCGCTCGGTGCGCGCCGCCAGCGCCCGGGTCGCCGCCGCGACGTCCTCGGCGTGCGCGCCGCGGACCGGCACCACCACGTGCAGGCCCTTCGCACCGCTGGTCTTCACCGCACCGGCCAGCCCGGCGTCGGCCAGTGCCTGCCGGACCAGACCGGCGACGGCGACCACCTGGTCGAACCCGGCGTCCACCGGTGGGTCGAGGTCGAGGACCAGGCCCGTGGGAGTGTCCTCACCGACCCGGGTGAACGGCACGTGGTACTCGACGGCCCGCTGGTTGGCCAGCCACAGCAGGGTCCGCCGGTCCTCGCACAGCACGAAGTGGACGTCGCGGCGGGCGGCGGCCGACCAGACCGTCACCGTGCGGACCCAGTCAGGAGCGCCCCTGGGCACGTTCTTCTGCATGAACGGCGCCTGCCCCGGCCGGACCCGCACCACCGACAGCGGGCGGCCGGCCAGCAACGGCACCAGGTTGCCGGCGACGGCGTCGAGGTGGTCGACCAGGTCGCCCTTGGTCACGCCGAGCCCGTCACCCAGCGGCTGGTCCAGGCTGGTCAGCCGGACGCCGTCCCGTTCGTCGTCCGTCACCGGCCCACCGTGCCCGGGTCGCGGCGGGCGGGCAACCCGGTGCGGCCGCCGAGGCGGTCGGCAGCTGCGGGGTCAGATGTCGTAGGTCGCGGCGTGCCGGGCGAGTTCGCTGGCGGGGAAGACCTCCCGGGCGGCGACCAGCTGCGCCTCGGCGTCCACCCAGGCCGGTACGTGGGTGACCAGCAGCCGCCCCACCCCGGCCGCGGCCGCGTGCTCGCCGGCCTGGCGGCCGGTGAGGTGCAGGCCGGGTGGCAGGTCCGGCGCCTCCGGGAAGGCGGCCTCGGCGAGCAGCACGTCGGCGCCGCGGGCCAGCGTGACGACGTCCGCGGACGGGCCGGTGTCGCCGGTGTAGACCAGCGAGCGCCCTCCGGCGGTCAGCCGCACCGCGTAGCACTCCACGGGATGGGCGGTGCGGACGGTGGACACCTCGAAGGGCCCGAGCGTCCAGTCGCCCGACCCGATGGGGGTCACGTCGAAGACATCCTCGATCGGACCGTCGTCCAGGTCGTAGGCCACCGCCAGCCGGCGGTCGGCGCCCACCGGCGCGTACAACGGGACCGCGGTGCGGGTGGACTGCCCGGAGTAGCGGTGCCACACGATGAACGGCGCGACGTCCAGGCAGTGGTCGGCGTGCAGGTGGGACAGGTAGACGGCGTCCACGCCGGCGGGGTCGGTGAGCGCCAGCAGCGACCCGAAGGCGCCGTTGCCCAGGTCCAGCACCAGGGTGAAGCCGTCGTGCTCGACGAGATAGGACGAGGCCGGGGACGTGGGCCCCGGGGCGCTGCCCGAGCAGCCGACGACGGTCAGTCGCACGCCGGCACCGCCACCGACCCCGCCCCTGTCCCCATGTCGCCGGTCAGGCTAGCCGTCGGGCCGGAGCGCTCGCAGCACAGTGTCCGCCGGCAGCGCCAGACCGTCGCCGGTCCACCGGGCGCCGACCAGGTCGCGGACGACGACCGGTGCACCCGTCCCCAGCGCCCGCTCGCCGATGCCGAGGACAGCGCACCCGGCGGCCAGGCCGGCCTGCACGCCGCTGGGGCTGTCCTCGAGGACCAGCGTGTGCGCCGACTCCAGGCCCAGCGCGGCCGCAGCGGCGGCGTACCCCTCGGGGTCGGGCTTGCCGGCGGTGACGTCCTCGGCGGTGACGAACACAGCCGGCCGCGGGAGCCCGGCTGCCGACAGTCGCGCCCCGGCCAGCGTGCGGGTGCCGGAGGTGACCACCGCCCACCGTCCCTCGGGCAGCTGCGCGACGAGCTCGGGGGCACCCGGCACGGCGGTGACGCCGGCGATGTCCTCGAGCTCGAAGCGGTCGATCAGCGCGGTCGCCGCCGCCCGCCGGTCGTCCGGCACGAGCAGGGCGACGGTGTCCGCGGCGCGTCGACCGTGGACGATCTCCAGCACCTCGGCCGCGTCCAGGCCGTGCACCTGCGCCCAGCGCGTCCAGGACGCGGTCACGCTCGCCTCGGAGTCGACCAGGACGCCGTCGTTGTCGAACAGCAGTCCACGGACCGGGAGGTGCACCCCGGCGCCGGGGACGCCGCTCACGCCCAGAGCTGGCCCTCCAACGCGGAGGTCGCCTCCTCCAGGGTGCCGGCGTAGGCGCCCGTGGACAGGTACTTCCAGCCGCCGTCGCAGACGATGAAGACGATGTCGGCCTTGCGCCCGGCAGCCACCTCCTTGTCCGCGATGCCGAGCGCCGCGTGCAGGATCGCGCCGGTGGAGATGCCGGCGAAGATGCCCTCCCGCTCCACCAGCTGGCGGGTGCGGTGGACGGCGTCGTCGGGGCCGACGGAGAACCGCGAGTCCAGCAGTGCGGCGTCGTAGAGCTCGGGGATGAAACCCTCGTCGATGTTGCGCAGCCCGTAGACCAGCTCGCCGTAGCGCGGCTCGGCGGCGATCACCTGGACCCCGGGCTTGTGCTCACGCAGGTAGCGGGAGACGCCCATCAGGGTGCCGGTGGTGCCCAGCCCCGCGACGAAGTGCGTGATCGAGGGCATGTCGGCCAGGATCTCCGGGCCGGTCCCGGCGTAGTGCGCCTCCGCGTTGGCCGGGTTGCCGTACTGGTAGAGCATCACCCAGTCCTCGTGCTCGGCAGCCAGGCCCTTCGCCATCGCGACGGCCTGGTTGCTGCCGCCGGCGGCCGGGGAGCTGATGATCTGCGCGCCGTACATCTCCAGCAGCTGGCGCCGCTCGACCGAGGTGTTCTCCGGCATGACACAGATCAGCCGGTAGCCGCGCTGGCGCGCGACCATGGCCAGCGAGATGCCGGTGTTGCCGCTGGTCGGCTCCAGGATCGTGCAGCCGGGCCGCAGCTTCCCCTCCTTCTCCGCCGCATCGATCATCGCGATGGCGGCGCGGTCCTTGATCGAACCGGTGGGGTTGTGGTCCTCGAGCTTCGCCCACAGCCGGACGTCCGGGGTGGGCGAGAGCGACGGCAACCCCACCAGCGGGGTGTTGCCGAGTGAGTCGACGAGGGAAGCGAAGCGGGCCATGAGGGGTCTCCTGGGGTGGACGGCTGCTGCGGCGGAGCGGCTCCGCTCAGCAGCCGCCCGCGACGGCCGGGAGGATCGTCACCGAGTCGCCGTCCTTGACCGCGGTGTCCAGCGCACCGGTGAAGCGCACGTCCTCGTCGTTGACGTAGACGTTGACGAAGCGGTGCAGCTTGCCCTCGTCGGTCACCAGGCGGCCCTTGATGCCGGGGTGCTGGGCGTCGAGGTCGTCGACCAGGGCAGCGAGCGTGGCGCCGTTGCCCTCGACGGTCTTGTTGCCCCCGGTGTGGGTGCGCAGGATGGTGGGGATGCGGACCTCGATGGCCATGGTTCTGGGTGCTCCTTCAGACGGTGGGCGGAACGGGTGCGCCGCGGCGGGGACGCGGCGGGCGGTAGGACTGCAGGCGGGAACGCCGCACCAGGGCCGGAGATTCCGCCGGCCGCGGGGGTGCGGGAGGTCTCAGTCGTAGACGACGGTCGTCGGCGAGTGGCCGAACAGGTAGGACTCGACGACCTCGACGTCCTCCTCGCTCACCTCACCGTCGACGATGCGGAAGCTGCGGAACTCGACGTCGTC
>JAOPWG010000370.1 GCA_025965775.1 Modestobacter sp.
CGACGCCCGCGCCCTGCTGGCCGAGCTGGGCGTGCCGGCCGGCCGGGTCCACCAGGAGCTGTTCTTCGTCGACGACGTCCCACCGGAGCCGGTCCGCGGTGACGACCAGACGGTCACCGGGCACAGCTCCCAGGTCACCGTCGTCCTCGACGGGCGCGCGACCACCCTGGCCCTCCCCCGCGACGTGCCGGTCCTCGACTCCGCGCAGCAGGTCCGCGGCGACCTGCCCTTCGCCTGCAAGGGCGGGGTGTGCGGCACCTGCCGGGCCCGGGTCACCGACGGCGAGGTCACGATGCGCCGCAACTACGCCCTGGACCCGGGGGAGGTGGCGGCCGGGTACGTGCTGACCTGCCAGTCACTGCCGCTGTCGGACGCCGTGACGGTGGACTTCGACGCCTGACCGCACGGCCGGCTCGCCGGCGGACCCGGGCGCACCGGGCCGCCGGCGGGGACGATGGGCGAGGATGGAGGACGTGGCGGCACCGCGGACCGAAGAGCTGATCGTGCTGGTCGATGAGACCGGTGCACCGATCGGCACCATGCCCAAGTCGCTGGTGCACACCGGGGAGACGCCGTTGCACCGCGCCTTCTCCGCCTACCTGTTCGACGATGCCGGCCGGCTGCTGGTCACCCGCCGCGCCGTCGACAAGGCGACCTTCCCGGGTATGTGGACCAACACGGTGTGCGGCCACCCCGGCCCCGGCGAGGACGACGGTGCCGCCGTGGCCCGGCGGGCGGACTTCGAGCTCACCCTCCGGGTGGCCGGGCTGGCGCCCGCGCTGCCCGGCTACCGCTATCGGGCGGAGTTCGGGGGCGTGGTCGAGAACGAGGTCTGCCCGGTCTATCTGGGCCGCTTCGCCGGGGAGCCGGTGCCCGACCCCAGCGAGGTCGCCGACTGGGAGCTGCTGGACTGGGCCGCCTTCCGGCGCCGGCAGGAGACCGAGGCGGACGCCTGGTCGCCGTGGTGCCGCGAGCAGGCCCGCCTCATCGAGGCCGCCGGCCTGGTGCCGGCCGCGTGAGGAGCGGGCGGCCCACGCCGCTCAGGCCTTGACCGACAGCCGCACGGTGCACCCGTCGCCGTCATCGGACGGTGCGGCCACCAGGCTGTCGACCGACCGGCGGGCCAGCCACAGGCCCATGCCGCCCACCGCCATGTCCCCGTGGGCGGGGCCGTAGCCGGCCAGCGGGTCGTCGAAGCAGGCACCGTGGTCGGTGATCGAGCACAGCACCCGGTCCGCGCTGTCCCACAGCCGGACCGCCACCGGCGGCATGCCGTGCTCGGCGGCGTTGGCCACGATCTCGTCGACGGCCAGCACGAAGTCCTCGACGGCGTCCCGGTCCAGCCAGCTGTCGGCCAGCACGCGGTGCAGCGATCGGCGCAGTTGCCGCATGTCGTCCAGGTCGACGAGGGTCAGCGCGGGCTCGGTGGCCTCCAGGGGATCGGGCACCTGGACCTGCTGCAGTTCGGTCAGGACAGCGGCCGGCTCCCGGTACCCGGGGTTCTCGACGTCCCCGTCGCCGGTGAGCAGCCGGGGATGCGTGGCCACCGCCACCTCCGCGGCGCCCGGTCCCGGCTCGTCGGAGGTGTCCTCCGGGTCGAGCGCGTACAGGCAGAGGTGGTCCACCGGGTGGTCGGCGAGCACGTGGTTGAACAGTGCCTCGGTCTGCATGGTCCCCGACCAGCCCGCCGGTGGCGACTGCACGGCGGTCACCAGCTGGAGCCGCCGTCCGTCCCCGGGGAGCTGCTCCACGACCAGTGCGGTGAGCTCGGCCACGGCGGTGGCCGGCCGGGCGTCCCGGGAGGCCCTGGGAAGCACGCGGAGGTCGTCGCCGTCGCGGGCCACCGCCGCCAGCGCCCGGTTCACCGCGTCCGGGCAGGCCAGGACGACCCGTCTGCCAGCACCCAGCGCCGCGCGCACCGCGGGTGCGACCACGCTCTTCAACTGCTCATCCGCCATGCCCAGATGTCCCACGTGGCGGTAGCCGGTGGAGTGTCCGTCGTCGTTTTCCATCGAACCGTCCCCCGTCGATGTCGTGTTCTCCGACTCGGCATGTGTGCCCGGCGTGCGCTGTCTGAACCCTGCCGGTCAGCCGGGCGTGGGTTTCGCCGCCGGACGACCGGGCAGCTGAGCCGGGTGGACATCCCGGTGCCGGCGGTCGAGCTGCCCGTTCCGGGGGAGCGCCCCGGGTGTCCGAAACGGATGGTCTTCGGTCCCTGCGGCGGCGTCCGGACCGGGGGCGGCTGCGAGATGGCCGAGCAACCGTGCGTCTTCCTGGACCCGCCGCTGCCGCGGTGGACCGCCGCCGTTCCCCCGGCGCCCGCGCCGCTGCCCGGCAGCCTGCTCGACCGCGCGCGCAGCGGCCCCGTGGTGCTCACCGACCTGACCGTGCGCCCCTTCGACCCGGACTCGGTGCGGCGCGTGGTGCAGGTGCTCGCGCCGGTCAGCGACGGCCTGCTGGCCGGTGAGCACCAGAACCGCCCCGACCTGCCGCCCACGCTGTTCGCCCAGGAGGTGCTGGCCGCAGGTGGCCGACCCTGGACGACGTTGGCCTGCCGGGACCGCAACCGCCTCGTGCTCGAGCAGGAGCTGGCCGGCCTGGCCGCGGTGGGTGTCGACGGTGTGCTGTGCGTGACCGGCGACGGTCGGGGGCCCAGTGTCCGCCCGGGGGTCTCCCAGGTCTTCGACCTCGACGGCACCCGGCTGGCCGCGCTGGCCACCGCGGCGGGGCTGACCGCGGCGGTGCCCGAGACACCGGAGGCGCCACCGCAGGCGCTCCGTCCGGGCCGGTTGGTCGAGAAGCAGCGGGCCGGGGCGCAGCTGTGCGTGCTCAACCACGTCGGGACGCCGCAGCGGCTGGCCCGGTTCGTCGCCGACGCCCGTGCGGCCGGTGCCACGCTACCGTTCGTGGCCGCCGTCGCGGTCTACACCGACGAGCGCTCGGCCCGCATCCTGCAACGCTTCCCGGGGCTGCACCTGGACGACGCCGCCGTGCAACGCGTCCTGTCGGCGCCGGACCCGGTGGCCGCCGGGATCAGTGCGGCGGTCGCCGAGGCCCGGGCGCTGCTCGCCGTGCCGGGCGTCGTCGGGGTCAACCTGTCCGGGCTCGCCTCCGACCGGGGCGAGGAGATCGCCGCCGCGGTCAAGGCCGAGGTCGCTGTGAAGGTACGGGAGGAGACGGCATGACGGAGCTGGCCAGTGAGGCCATGGAGTCGGAGTTCGGCACGGTCGCCGGGTGGACCGAGCAGGCCGTCCGGGCGCTGGGGCCGGAGCACGCCGTCCCGGCCGGGTGCCGGGGGAGCGGCAGCGAGGCAGCGCTGCGCTGGCTCGCCGACGGGATGGGCGTGCGGCCCGGGGCGCGGGTGCTGGACGCCGGCGCCGGGGTGGGCGGTCCGGCCGGGTGGTTGGCCGCCGAGCGCGGCGTGCGACCGGTCTGCGCCGAGCCGATGGCCGAGGCGGTGCACGCCAGCCGGGCGCTGTTCGGGCTGCCGTCGCTGGTGGCCGTGTCCCAGGCGCTGCCGCTGGCCGACGCGGTGTTCGACGCCGCCTGGTCCCTCGGGGTCCTGTGCACCACCGAGGACAAGGCCGCCGTCCTCGGTGAGCTGCACCGGGTGCTGGTGCCGGGCGGGCGGCTCGGGCTGCTGGTCTTCGTCGCCGAGGGCGACCTGACGCCGCCACTGCCCGACGGCAACAGCTTCCCCACCTCCGGTGAGCTGGACGCCCTGCTGGCCGACGCCGGGTTCCGGGTCATCGGCAGCGCCCGCGCCGACCTGTCCGACAGCCCCGCGGAGTGGCAGCAGCGGGCCGACGCCGTGGACGCCGAGGTGCGGCGCCGGCACGGGCACGAGCCGGCCTGGGCGCAGGCCCAGGAGCAGTCCGGCCGGGTAGGGCGGCTGCTCGACTCCGGGGAACTGGTCCCGCGGCTGCTCGTCGCCGTCGCCGGCTGAGCTGCCGGCTTTCGGTACCGAAAGCCCGGATGGTGGGGGCCGGCATGCCGGCGGGCAGTGCGGTGTTGCAGCCCGGCGTGCGCAACGACGTCGTGGTGATCGGAGCCGGTCAGGCCGGCCTGTCCGCGGCGTACGCGCTGGCCCGGGCCGGGGCGGACTTCCTCCTCCTGGACGCCGACGCGGGATCGGGCGGTGCGTGGCAGCACCGCTGGCCGTCGCTGCGGCTGGACCGGGCACACCGGATCGCGTCGCTGCCCGGCATGGACCTGCCCGCGGCCGACCCCGCGACGCCGGCCAGCGAGGTGGTGGCCGGCTACTTCGCCGCGTACGAGCGGCGCTTCGACCTGCCGGTGCGCCGTCCGGTCGCCGTCTCGGCCGTGCACCGCACCGACGACGGGTTCCGGTTGACCACCAGCGCGGGGGAGTGGTCGGCCCGCGGCCTGGTCAACGCCACCGGCACCTGGACCCGGCCGTTCTGGCCCGCCTACCCGGGGCGGGAGCTGTTCGGGGGCCGGCAGTTGCACGCGGCGGACTACCGCGGCGCCGCGGAGTTCGCCGACCAGCACGTGGTCGTGGTGGGGGGCGGCACGTCGGCGGTGCAGCAGCTGATCGAGATCAGCGAGGTCGCCACGACCACGTGGGTGACGCGCCGGGAGCCGGTCTGGCGCACCGGCGGCTTCGACGAGGACGCCGGCCGGGCCGCGGTCGCCCTCGTCGACCAGCGGGTCCGCGCCGGGCTGGCCCCGGGCAGCGTCGTCAGCGTCACCGGGCTGGTGGAGACCGAGGCCGTGCTGGCCGCCCGCGCCCGCGGGGTGCTGGACCGGCTGCCGGTGTTCGACCGGCTCACCCCCGACGGCGTCGCCTGGGACGCCACCGCCGACCACCCGGCCCGGTCGCTGCGCGCCGATGTGGTGGTGTGGGCCACGGGCTTCCGGCCAGCCCTGGACCACCTGGCCCCGCTACACCTGCGGGCCCCGGGCGGCGGGATCGTGATGGACGGGACCCGGGTGGTCGCCGAACCCCGGCTGCATCTGGTCGGTTACGGGCCCTCCGCGAGCACGATCGGTGCCAACCGGGCCGGCCCGCGTGCCGTCCGGGAGCTGCTGCGCACCCTCGCCGAGGACGCCGCCGCCTGACGTGACGCACGGTGACCAGTCGACACGCAGGCCCCCAAAGAGCTACATTGCGTAGTTACTCCGCTACCAAACGGTACGGTCGCCCCACCGAGGGCATTCCGTACACCGGCACCCATGCCGGCGTCGTCTTCAGCGCACCGCTATTCCGGCCGTCCGCCGCCGGAGACAGGAGCGACGACGTGACGTCGGTCCGCTGCATCGATCGGTCCCCCCTCCCGCACCGGCAGACCCTGGTCGTGCGCTCCGCCGCGACCGCCGCGGTGGCTGCCGTCGCGATCTCCGCGGCCTTCCTCGCGACGGCCGGCAGCGCCGCGGCGGCGACCACCATCCCGCTCGGCGGCGCGGCGGACTTCGGCGTGCTGGCGAGCACCGCGATCACCAACAGCGGGAC
>JAOPWG010000443.1 GCA_025965775.1 Modestobacter sp.
AGTCCGGCGCGGTGCTCGTCGGCGACCACGTGCTCGGCCGCGGGACGTCGGTGGTCACCCACCCCGAGGGCGACGTGGTGGCCTACCTGGAGTCGCTGCGCCGGGTGCACGACCTCGGTCCCTCGGCCCTGTACTGCGGGCACGGCCCGGAGCTGACCGAGGACCCGGCGGCGGTGCTCGACTTCTACGCCGCCCACCGCGCCTACCGCGAGGCCCAGTTGGTCGACGCGCTGGCCGCCGGACCGCAGACCGTCGACGAGCTGGTGGCGACGGTCTACGCGGCCGTTCCGCAGCAGCTGTGGCCCGCTGCGGCGCAGTCGACCCGCGCCACCCTCGCCAAGCTGCAGGCCGAGGAGCGGGTGACGGTCGCCACCGGCGGCGCGGTGGCGCTGGCCTGACCCGGACGGCGGCGGCCGCGACGGCGCGCCTAGCGTCGCGGCGTGGGCCGGACCGAGCACTGGGACGTGGTGGTGGTCGGCGCGGGGTCGGCCGGCTGCGCGCTGGCCGCGCGGCTGGTGGACGCCGGCCGCCGGGTGCTGGTTCTCGAGGCCGGCGTGGACCACGCCCGGCCGGAGGACTTCCCGGCCACCCTCCGGGACGCGGCCACGATGGGGGCGGCCACCCCCGGACACCCGGCCAACTGGGTCTACCCGGCCGAACTCGCCGAGGGGCTGCATTACCCCGTGGTGCGCGGGCGGGTGGTCGGCGGCTCCAGCGCCCTGAACGGCACCTACTTCATCCGCGGCACACGGGCGGACTTCGACGGCTGGGCCGCCGAGGGCAATGACCTGTGGTCCGCCGATGAGGTGCTGCCGGCGTTCCAGCGCGCGGAGGCCGACGCGGATTTCGGGGACCGGCCCGGGCACGGTGCCGATGGGCCGATGCCGGTGACCCGCGTGCACGCCGCGCACCCGGTGACCGACGCGTTCACCGCCGCCTGTGCCGAGCTGGGCTTCCCGGCCGAACCGGACAAGAACGCCGGGGGCGAGCCCGGTTGCGGGCCGGTCCCGCTCAACGTCGTCGACGGGGTGCGGGTGAACACCGCGATGGCCTATCTGTCGCCCCGCCGCGGCGCCCCCGGGCTGACGGTGCGCGGGGACACCCGGGTGACCCGGGTGCTCGTCGAACGCGGCCGGGCGGTCGGTGTGCAGACCCCCGCCGGCGAGGTGCGTGCCGACGAGGTGGTGCTGTCCGCCGGCGCCGTCGGATCGCCGCACCTGCTGATGCTGTCCGGGATCGGGCCGGCCGGGCAGCTGCGGGCCGCCGGTGTCGAGGTGCTGGTCGACGCGCCGGGCGTCGGCGCCGAGTTCAGCGACCACCCGGACCTCTACGTCACCTGGCAGCCCAGCCGCCGGCTGCCGATGCCGCGTGGCCTGCTGCCGCTGTCGGCCGCGCTGAACACCACCGCCGAGGGCTCCTCGGCGCACGGTGACCTCGAGGTCATGCCGTGGCTCAAGCCGTTCAGCAAGGTGCTGCTCAGCCGCTCGGAGGGCTCGGCGCTGTCCGGGCTCGGCGAGGTGCTGCGTCGGCCGGCCGCGACCCTGCGTGCGGCACGCGGTGCCTCGCTGTACCGGCTGCTGGACCAGGCCCGGCGTCGGGACGACCTCTACCTCGGCGTCGCCCTGCAGCAGGAGGACAGCCGTGGCCGGCTGAGCCTGACCAGCGCCGACCCGACCGAGCCACCGCGCCTCCAGTACCACTACCTCACCGAGGCCTCTGACCGCCGCCGGATGCGCGAGGTGGTCCGGCTGGCCGCGGAACTGCTGCGGACCAGCGCGTTCGAGCCTCTCGTGGCGGAGCGGACCGGGCTGCCCGACGCAGTGCTGGCCGACGACCGTGAGCTGGACCGCTGGAACCGGCGACACCTGGCCACCGCGATCCACCTGGCCGGCAGCGCCCGGATGGGGCCCGACGGCGATCGCGGCGCGGTGGTCGACCAGCACCTGCGGGTGCGCGGGGTCGAGGGGCTGCGCGTCGTGGACACCTCGGTGATGCCGCGGGTCACGTCGAGGGGGCCGGCGGCCACCGCGGTCATGCTCGGTGAGCGGGCCGCCGAGCTGATGACCGGCGGCTGAGCCGCCGATCATCGTTCGTCCCCCGCCGGCCACGGCGGCGCGACCAGCGGCACGACCTCGCCGCCCGCGGCCAGGTGCAGGCTCCAGTCGGTGAGCCCGGCCGCGGCGGCGGCCCGGCCCAGCTCGTCGGCCCACCGCCGGTCGTTCGCGGTGCAGGTGGCGTGACCGGGGCGGCACAGTGCCGCGGCGACGTGCCCGGTCCCGCCGGTGTGCTCGTCGCGGAGTCCGGCGGCCACCTCGACGAGTCGGGCGAGGGTGTCCGGGTCGGCCTCCCGGGGCAGCTGGTCGACCGGCACGACCAGCGGCAGGGCCGTGCCGTCGGCGCGCAGCCACATCAGCCAGAGGCTGCGGGTGTCGGCGGACAGCGGCTCGAGGACGTCGGCCCAGCGGCGGTGGAGCGCGCGCGGGGTGGTCACGGGGACGTCGGCCAGGCGGGGAGAGGCCATGCGGTGAGCGTGGGCGCCGGGAGGTGTCGTCGTCCCCGCGCCGTCCACAGGAGGGCCCGTCGTCACCAGTTCGCGCCGGGGCCTTGACGGCGGTGTTCTCCGACCCTCAGGTCACCCCCCGGCCCCGGTCGCGGCCCCCGCTCAACGGGTCGCGCGGATGTGGGTGCTGGTGTTGGACAGCGGTGACCACGCGTCCGGGTGCGGCTGGCCGGCGTCGACCACCCAGGCGGGGGTGCGGGCGGCGGTGGTGGTGCCGCGCTTGGCCGTGGGCCGGGCGCTCAGGTGCACGATCAGGGCGAGGAGCACGAGCAGCCCCACGAACACGCCAGCGATGACCAGGAGCGTCGACAACATGTCCTGGAAGCTAGTGGTGCGGACTGATCCGTGTCAGTGCTCCGCACGGGCAGAAGTACCCAACGTCTGCCGGTAAGTACGGGAAGTCTGCCAATTGACGCCTGGACCACGTCCGGTTCAGCCGCCCGCTGGCGGTGGAAGTTGACGAGGTTCCTCCGGGGTCAGAGGTCGACGGGCAGCCCGGTGTAGTTCTCGGCGAGCTCGCGGGCCGCGGCCTCCGACGAGCAGACCCGGCGCAGCTGGGACAGCTGCAGCTCGGCATCGAAGTCGTCACCGGAGCGGTGCAGCATCGAGGTCATCCACCAGGAGAAGTGGGTGCACCGCCAGACCCGGGCCAGCGCCCGGTCGGAGTAGCTGTCGACCAGGTCGGTCTGCTTCTCCTGCAGCAGCCGGAACAGTGCCGAGGCCAGCAGAGTGACGTCGGCGACGGCCAGGTTCAGGCCCTTCGCGCCGGTCGGCGGCACGATGTGCGCCGCGTCGCCGGCCAGGAAGAGCCGGCCGCGCCGCATCGGGGCGCTGACGAACGAGCGCATCGGCAGGATGGACTTCTCGGTCACCGGCCCGGTCTGCAGCGACCAGCCGTCCAGGGCCAGGCGGGTGGACAGCGCCTCCCAGATCCGGTCGTCGGACCAGTTGTCGATCTTCTCCGTCGGGTCGACCTGGATGTAGAGCCGGGACACCGAGGGTGAGCGCATCGACAGCAGCGCGAACCCCTCGGGGTGCCAGGCGTAGACGAGCTCGTCCTCCGACGGGGCGACGTCGGCGAGGATGCCCAGCCAGGCGAAGGGGTAGGTGCGCTCCCGGAGCCGGCTCTGGGTGCCGGCGGTGACCAGTGGCCGGGAGACCCCGTGGAAGCCGTCGGTGCCGGCGATGGCGTCGCACTCCAGGACCCGGGCGACCCCGGCGGCGTCGGTGAAGCGGATCCGCGGGGAGTCGCCGTCGACGTCCTCGGGGCGGACGCCGGAGACGCCGAACAGCAGCGGCGGCCCGTCGTCCAGCTGCGCCTTGATCAGGTCCTTGGTGACCTCGGTCTGCCCGTAGACCCAGACCTTGCGCCCGCAGAGCTCCTCGAAGTCCAGGTGGTGCCGGGTGCCCGGGTACTGCAGGTAGACCCCGTCGTGCGGCAGCCCCTCGCGGTCGAGGCGGTCGCCCACCCCGGCGTCCCGCAGCGTCTGCACCGTGTGCTGCTCGAGGATGCCGGCGCGGATCCGCGCCTCCACGTAGTCGCGGGAGCGGTTCTCCAGGACGACGGTGTCGATGCCCTGGAGCTGGAGCAGCCGAGAGAGCAGTAGGCCCGCCGGGCCCGCGCCGATGATCCCCACCTGTGTGCGCACGGTGCGAGTGTGACCCCGACGACCGCGCTCCGGCGACCAGCTGCTTCCGGTCAGCGGAATCTCCTGGCGGGGGGTCAGCGGAACTCGGCGGTCTGCGACAGGGCGCGGCCGATGCCCCGGGCGGCCACCTGCAGCACCGGGACCAGGCGGCCGGGATCGCGCCGGTGGACCGGGATGACGATGCCCAGCGCTGCGGCGACCACCGGGCCGGCGGCCCGCTCGACGGTGACCGGCACGGCGATCGACAGGGCGCCCAGCGACATCTCCTCCGACGTGCGGGCCGCCCCCCGGCGCCGCACGTCGGCCAGGTCGCGGGTGAGCATCCGCGGGTCGACGACGCTGTGCCGGGTCTCCCGGGTCAGGTTCCGCAGCACCTGCTCGACCACCTCGTCCGGCGCCGCCGCCAGCAGCACCTTGCCCACCCCGGTCGCGTGCAGCGGCAGCCGGCTG
>JAOPWG010000448.1 GCA_025965775.1 Modestobacter sp.
GCGCACCCCGGCTTCGACGTCGCCACCCCCGCGGCGCTGGGGCTGCCGCTGGGCCGGCTGTTCGTCGACGCGCAGACCGCCGCAGCCTCCCGCTGGCCGGCCCGGCGCACGAAGCTGCGCGCCGTCCGGACGGCGCTGGCTCCCGCGCTGCGCCCGGGGGCGAAGGTCCGCCGCAGGGACGTTCCCGAGCTGACCGCGGCCCTGCGCCGGGTGCAGACCGCGGTGCACACTGCCGCTCAGCACGCGGCCGGCGTCCCCGGGCTGCGGGTGCCCGCCACCTGGAACCCGTTCTTCGACAGCGGTCGCTTCCTGCTCGAGGCCGAGGTGAGCTGGCTGCGCCGGGCGGCCGTCGCGGTCGACGGGAACGGTGGCTTCGCCGGCGCGCTGCGGCGCTTCCTGTCGACCGGCCCGGTCGCCGACCTCGCCGCCGCCGAGCTGGTCACCCGGCTGCGCGACGCGCTGTCGGCGCTGATGAGCGCCTGCTCGACCAGCTCCACCCAGCTGGACGCCTGGAGCGGCGAGGACGGCTTCGTGCTGCGCTGGACCATGACCCGCCCCGAGCGCGGCGTGGAGTACGCCCACCCCATGTCTCTGCGCCGCTGGGTGAGCCTGCTGGACACCCTCGAACCGCTGCGGGCAGCCGGTCTGACCCAGGCGCGGCGGGCGCTGCTGTCCGGCGCCGTACGCGCCGGGGACGCGGTGCGGTCCTTCGAGCGCGGTCTGGCCGAGACCTCGGTCATCGAGCGCCGCGCGGCCACCGGCCTCGGCGGGTTCGACCCCGCCGGGCACGGCCGCACCGTGACCCGGTTCGCCGCAGCCACCCGCGCCGTCCGCGCGCAGCTGACCTCCGCCCTGCCCGCCCAGCTGCTGGCCGCCCGCCCCGCCGACGTGGCGACCGGCGGCAGCCGGGTCGGAGCCCTGCAGCGCGAGCTGGACCGGGAGGACGGCGGGCTGGGCGTGCCCGCCCTGCTGTCCGCCCACGGTGGGCTCATCACCGCCGTGCTGCCCTGCGTGCTGGCCGGCCCCGACGCGGTCGCCCGCTTCCTGCCGGCCACCCGGGGGCTGTTCGACCTGGTCGTCATCGACGAGGCCTCCCAGCTCCGCGTCGCCGACGCCGTCGGCGCGCTCGGCCGGGGCACGGCCGCGGTGGTGGTCGGGGACAGCCGGCAGCTGCCGCCGACGGCCACCACCGTGCCGGCCGGCCCCGACGATGGACCGGTCGGGGACGCGGGTCCGGTCGGGGACGAGGAGTCGATCCTGTCCGCGTGCCGGCGGGCGGGGGTGCCGCAACGGCAGCTGACCTGGCACCATCGCAGCCAGGACGAGTCGCTGATCGCCTTCAGCAACGCCCGGTACTACGGCAACCGGCTGTCCTCCTTCCCCGCGCCCGGGGTGGCCGGCTCCCCGGCCGGTCCCGACGGGAGCGGGGTGTCCCTGGTCCAGGTCGGCGGCACCTTCCACCGGTCGGGGATGGCCAAGCTGCTGCGCACCAACCCGGTGGAGGCCTCGGCCGTGGTGTCGGAGGTGCTGCGCCGCTTCGATGCCTCCCCCGACGGGTTGCCCTCGATCGGCGTGGTCACCCTCGACGCCCAGCAGCGCGCGCACATCGAGGAGGTGTTGCGCGACTGCGGCGACGACCGGGTGACCGAGGCGCTGGAGCGCTCCGACGGCGAGGGCCTGTTCGTCAAGGATGTGGAGCACGTCCAGGGCGAGGAGCGCGACGTCGTCCTGCTCTCCCTGGGGTTCAGCCCCGACGCGCGCGGCCGGCTGCCGCTGGACTTCGGGCCGGTGAACCGCGCCGGTGGTGAGCGACTGGTCAACGTGGCGATCACCCGGGCCCGGCGGCAGGTGCTGGTGTTCAGCTCCTTCGCCCCCGACCAACTGCGCGCCGAGGACACCGCGTCGGCCGGCATCCGGCACCTGCGCGCGTACCTGGACCTGGCCGCCTCCGGCCGCGCCGCGTTGCCCGGACAGGTTGCCCCGGCCGGTGCTCCCGACCCGCACCGCGACCAGGTCGCGGCCGCACTGCGTGTCCGCGGCCTGGTCGTGCGCACCGAGGTGGGGCTCTCCCGGTTCCGGATCGACCTGACCGTGGCCCGTGCCACCGCCCCGGACGCCCCTGTGGTCGCCGTGCTGCTGGACGGCCCGGCGTGGTCCGGCCGGGTGACCGTCGGCGACCGGGACGGCCTGCCCGTCGAGGCGCTCTCCGGGCGGCTGTCCTGGCCGGCGGTCGAGCGCGTGTGGCTGCCGGCCTGGCTGGCCGACCGGGACGCGGTCCTCGACCGGTTGGTGGCCGCGGTGGAGGCCGCTCCCCCGCCGGCGCCGACCGGCCCCGGCCTGCGCCGGCCGGTCCGCCGTCCGGTCACGGCCCCGGCGCCCCGGACCGCCCCCGTACCCCGGACGCCGGCCGCCGTCCCCGCTGCCGCGGTCCCCGCCGTCCCCGCCGTCCCCGCCGTCCCCGCCGTCCTCGCCGTCCTCGCAGTGGGAGCGGCACAGCTGGACCCGCCGATCCCGGTCCAGGGACGACCGCGGCAGCCGGCACGTCCGGTGCTGGCGTTCTCCGCGGCACCGGCCGCGACGGTCGCCGTCCCGGTACCCCCGGCCCGCCCGGCGCTCTCGCTCGTGCCGCCGCTGGCCGAGGAGCCGGCCACCCCGGCGGCCCAGCCGGCACTGGCCACCCCGGCGAAGACGCCCACGACGAAGGCGCCCACGGTCAGGACGAAGAAGACGACGACCTCGACGACGAGGAAGACGATGACACCGGTCGTCGCACCGCTGGACGAGGAGCTGCCGTTCGTCGTGTGGACGCCGAAGCGTGCCGGGGACAAGGCGCTGCTGGACTCCCTGGCAGACCCCGTGGCGGCCCGCGCCGTGCGCCGGGTGCTCACCGCGGGCGTCCGCAGCGAGGGACCCGTGCACCGCGACCGCCTGGTCCGGGTGGCGGCGGCGGCCTTCGGGCTGAGCCGGGTCAGCGACGCCCGGCGGACGGCGCTGCTCGCGCTGCTGCCGGCGGGCACCGTCGTCGGGGACTTCGCCTGGCCCGGCGAGCTCGACCCGGCCGGCTGGTCCTTCTTCCGGCGTCAGGCCACCAGCAGCCAGCGCCCGCTCGAGCAGGTCGCGCCCGAGGAGATCGGCAACGCGATGGCTGCCCTCTGCCGGGCCCGCGGCGGGCTGGCCAGGGACGAGCTGTACCTGCGGACCGTGGAGGTCTTCGGGCACCGCCGCCGCACCCCGGCACAGCTGCCGCTGCTGGACGTCGCGCTCGCCGCGGCGGTGGGCCGCGGCCGGCTCACCGAGCAGGCCGGCGGTCGCTTCGCCGGCTGACCCTGGCGGGCCCGACCGGGCGATGCCCGCGCGTCGCTGCACATCGGCGTCCCAGGTGCGGTGCACTCGACACACAGCGGCGGAGCGCATCGTGGCGCTCCACGGACGAGGAGGCAGCATGCGCATCGGACTGTTGGGACTGGTCTACCTGGCGGTAGGCGTCGTGATCGCGCTGACCAACGGCTACAACAGCGTCGCCGGGGTCTCCGAGGTCATCTCGCTGCTCGCCGCGATCGTGCTGTGGCCGGCGGTCCTGTTCGGCGTCGACCTGCACGTTCCGCCGATCGCCACCTGATCCCGGGGGCTGTGAGCGCGGTCACGTCCCGTCGTAGGGTCCGGTCATGGCGACGCGACAGCTGACGACGATCTTCACCGGCGGGTCCTTCTTCGAGGGCCCGCGCTGGCACGACGGCACCTGGTGGGTGTCGGACTTCTACCGGCAGCAGGTCAGCCGCATCACCCCGGACGGGAACGAGACCGTCGTCGTGACCGTCGAACAGCAGCCCTCGGGGCTCGGCTGGCTGCCCGACGGCTCGCTGGTCATCGTGTCCATGAAGGACCACCGGGTGCTGCGCTTCGCCGACGGTGAGCTGTCCACCCTGGCCGACCTGACTCCCCACTGCGGCGGGCACCTCAACGACCTGGTGGTCGACGAGGCCGGGCACGTGTTCGTCGGCGACTTCGGCTTCGACCTGATGGGCGGCGGCGACGGTGCACCGGCCACGCTGAAGCGGGTCGACCCCGACGGGACGGTGACCGTCGTCGCCGAGGGCCTGCAGTTCCCCAACGGCGCGGTGATCACCCCCGACGGCGGCACGCTCATCGTCGGGGAGACGCTGGGCAACCGGTTCACCGCCTTCGACCTGGCGCCCGACGGTTCGCTCTCGGACCGCCGGGTGTGGGCCGAACTCGGACCCGAGGTGACCGGGACGCGCACCGAGGAGGTGCTCGGCCAGCTGAAGCTCGCTCCCGACGGCTGCACGCTGGACGCCGAGGGCCACATCTGGGTGGCCGACGCGGTCGGCAACCGGGTGGTCCGGGTGGCACCGGGCGGTCAGGTCGTGGAAGAGATCGCCGCTCCGGAGGGGCAGGGCGTCTTCGCCTGCGCCCTCGGCGGGGACGACGGGCGCACCCTGCTGATGTGCTGCGCCCCGGACTTCCTCGAGCACAACCGCGCGCCGGTGCGCGAGGCCGTGCTGGTGACCGCGCAGGTCGACGTCCCGCACGCCGGCCGGCCGTGAGCTGACCCGCCCCGGCTCAGCCGTCGGCGGGCAACCCCCACGGCTGGTCGCCGACGTCGGCGGCCTCGGCCCGGGTGAGCGTGCCGACGGCGACCAGCCGGTCGAGCACGTGCGCCTGCCGGGTCGCGGCGAGCCCGGGGTGCACGAGCGGGTCGTAGGCGCTGGGCGCCTGGAACAGTCCGGCCAGGAGCGAGGACTGCGCCCAGGTGAGGTCGCCGGGTGCGACCCCGAAGTAGCCCTTGCTGGCCGCGGTGACCCCGTAGAAGCCGTGACCGTAGTACCCGTCGTCCAGATACATCCGCAGCACCTGCGCCTTGGTCCAGGTGTGCGCCAGCTTCAGCGCGAGGACCACCTCCGCCACCCGCTCGACCGGCCCGTGCCGGCCGTCCTCGTACAGGTTCTTCGCCAGCTGCTGCTCCAGCGTCGAACCGCCCTGGTCCTGCCCGGTCAGCACGCCCCTGGCGGCGCGAGCGACGCCCCGGGGGTCCACCCCGGGATTGGTGGCGAAGGTGCTGTCCTCGGTGGCGATGAGCGAGGCCGCGAGCCGTGTGGGCACCGCCCCCGTCAGCGGACCCCCCGAGTGCGCCGCGAGCCGGGCGTCCACCCGGTTCCGCGCGTCCCCGACGCCCGGGGTCAGCTGCCAGGCTCCGGCCAGCAGCAGGGCGCCGGCGACGACGGTGAGGACGACGGCGACCAGCGCGGTGTGCAGGCGGCGCAGCCGTCCGCGGCGCCCGGGCGACCGGCCGGGCGGCGGCGACCGGCCGGGCGGCACGGCCGGACGGTGCTGCGACCGGACCATCGACCTGTGCACTGCACTCCCTCCGCCAGGCGCCCGGGCAGCCACCTGCAGCAGTACACCGCTCGTGCCTGGGGACTGCCTGCCAGCGGAGGCGTGCGCCCGGACCCTGGTCCTTCCGGCCCGGCCGCGCGTCCGGGCGACCGCACCGGGGTACAGCGGGTGCGCCGCGCGACGGAGCGAGACGGGTAGAGCCATGGAGACGATCAACGAGCGCCTGCTGAGCTGGGCATCCATCCTGGACGACCGCACCCGGGGGCAGGCCGAGCGCACCGCGGCGATGCCGTTCATCCACCCGCACGTGGCGCTGATGCCCGACGCGCACCTGGGCAAGGGCGCGACCGTCGGCTCGGTCATCCCCACCGACGGCGCGATCATCCCGGCGGCCGTCGGGGTGGACATCGGCTGCGGGATGATGGCCGTGCGCACCCAGTTCACCGCCGCCGACCTGGCCGGGCGCAACCTGGCCGTGCTGCACGGGCAGATCTCGCGGACGGTCCCGCTGTCGGCCGGCCGGTACAACACCTCGGTCCGCGACACCGCGGCGCCGCGGGTCGAGGAGCTGCGCGCGACGCCCGGCGTCGTCCAGGCCGACTCGGTCGTCGGGATGTGGCCGCTGCAGCTGGGGTCGCTCGGCTCGGGCAACCACTTCATCGAGGTCTCCCTGGACGAGGCCGAGCGGGTGTGGCTGTTCCTGCACTCCGGTTCCCGCGGGGTGGGCAACAAGCTCGCCGCACGGCACATCCGGGTGGCCCAGGAGCAGTGCCGGGCGCGCGGCATCTCCCTTCCTGACCGGGACCTCGCCTACGTGGTGGAGGGCGATCCGGAGTTCGACGCCTACATCGAGGCGCTGCGCTGGGCCCAGCGGTTCGCCCTCCTCAACCGCGAGGAGATGATGGACCGGGTCGTGGACGAGGTGTCCCAGTTCTTGAGTGGGCATGGTCCGAGGGGGCAAGGCCCGCGCCGCGAGGTCGAGCGGGCCGAGACGGTCAACTGCCACCACAACTACACCGAGCGCGAGGAGCACTACGGCCGCGAGGTGTGGCTGTCCCGCAAAGGTGCGATCGCCGCGTGGGAGGGGCAGTGGGGGCTGATCCCGGGCTCGATGGGGACGGCGTCCTACGTGGTGGTCGGCAAGGGGAGCGTGCCCGCGCTGAGGTCCAGCCCGCACGGCGCCGGCCGCAGCCACTCGCGGACGGCGGCGCGCAAGCGCTTCACCCGCCATGACCTGGACGCGCGGATGGCCGGCATCGCGTGGGGGCACTCGAACGCGTTCCTCGACGAGCACCCGGACGCCTACAAGGACATCGACCAGGTGATGGCCGACGCCGCCGACCTCGTCGAGGTCCGGCACACGCTGCGCCAGGTCGTCAACGTCAAGGGCGACTGAACGTCCATGACGGCGTTCGGCCCCGGCTCCGCCCGGCCCCGCGGCCCGCTGCTGAGGGACTACGTGGCCCATCCCCGGCACGGCCCGCTGCCGGCGCTGCTGCTCCTGCTCACCGTCGCCACCGGGCTGGTGGACGCGGTCAGCATCCTGAGCCTGGGCCGGGTCTTCGTGGCCAACATGACCGGCAACGTCGTGTTCATCGGCTTCGCGCTGGCCGGCGCCCCGGGCTTCGCGCTGCAGGCCGCGCTGTCCGCCCTCGCCGGGTTCCTGGTCGGCGCGGCGCTGGGCGGGCAGGCCGTCCGCCGGCTGGCCGGCCACCGCGGACGGCTGCTGGCCGGGGTGACGACGGTCGAGCTGGTGCTGCTCCTGGCGGCCCTCGCGGTCGCACTGGCGGCCGACGAGCCGTTCGGCACCCTGCCGCGCGATCTCATCGCCGTGCTGGCCGCCGTCGCGCTGGGCATGCAGAACGCCACCGCCCGCGAGCTCGCCGTCCCGGACGCCACCACCACCGTGCTCACCATGACGCTGACCGGCTTCGCCGCCGACCTGCGCAACCGCGAGGGACGGGTGCTGCTGCGCCGGGTGCTCGCGGTGGCCGCGATGCTCCTCGGTGGCCTGGTCGGCGCCCTGCTGGTGCTGCACGTCAGCGCGTCGGCCGGGCTGGCCGTCGCCGCCGGACTGATCGCCGTCGTCACCGCCGGGGCGTGGGTGGCCAGCCGGCGCCCGGCGCCCTGGCAGGAGCGCTGACGGTCTAGCTCGGCTCGGGGAGTCCGAGGGCCGCGTAGCCGGCGGCCAGGGCGGTAGCGCGCACGGTGTCCGGGTCGTCGCCCGGATCAGCGAACAGGACCGCGGCGTGCAACCCGCCGAGCACGAACCGGACCCGCGTCTGCTCCGCCTGCACGGGGCGGTCCGGCGCGGCGAGCAGGTCGGCCAGCCGGACGTAGAACTGCCGGCCGGCCTCCATCGCCGGCCGACCGGCCGCCGAGGGGTCCTGGACGAGCACACCGATCAGTCGCCGGTGCGCGGAGATGACCGCCAGGTAGTCCACCAGCACGGCGCGGCGCCCGGCGGCGTCGGCCGGACGGCCGCTCGCCCCGTGCCGGTCGAGCACGCCGTTCAGCTCCGTCATCACCGGGTCGACGAGCGCCTGCAGCAGCTCGTCCTTGGTGTGGAAGTGGTAATAGAGCGCCGCCTTGGTGAACCCGAGCCGCTCGGAGAGCTCCCGGGTCGAGGTGGCGGCGAAGCCGTGCGAGGAGAAGAGCTCGAGAGCGACGTCGAGGATCCGCTGTCGCGTCGTATCGCCGGCGTCGATGGCGGTGAGCGGAGACACGCGACACACGGTAACCGGTCCCTTGACGGTCGACAAGCAAAGTACTTACCGTTCGACAAGTCAGCTCCCCGGCCTGGAAGGCACCTGCCGCATGTTCGCCCGCCTCGCCCAGCTCGTCGTCCACCACCCGTGGCGGGTGCTCCTCGCCTGGGTCATCGCGGCCGCCGCCATCATCGGGTTCGCCCCGCAGTTGACCTCGACCAGCGACGAGGCGAGCTTCCTGCCCAGTCACTACGAGTCGATCCAGGCCCTGGAGCTGCAGCAGCGCGCGTTCCCGTCCGCGGCGACGCCGGCGGCGCTGATCGTGCTGGAGCGCCGGGACGGCGCGGTGCTGACCGACGCCGACTCCGCCGAGGTGGCCGGTATCGCCCAGGCGCTGACCGCGGCGCACATCCCGTTCGTCGACGCCGTCGCGGCCACACCGCCGTCGCAGAACAAGCTGATCCAGCTCATCGCCGTGCAGATGCCGACGGTGACCGACCCGAGTGACACCCGGCCCAACGACGCGGTCACCGAGCTGCGCACCCAGCTGCAGGACCAGCTGTCGGGCACCGACCTC
>JAOPWG010000468.1 GCA_025965775.1 Modestobacter sp.
CGGCACCGTGCTGCTGATCGCCAACGCGCTGCGCGGTGCCGGCGGCTACGACGACGCGGTCACCCGGCTGGACACCATGGCCGCGGACCTGACCAAGGCGGTGCCCCCGGGCGTGGCCGTGGTGGAGGCCGCCGACGCCCCGCCGGTGGACAGCAACATGGCGCCGGGGGTCTTCGAGGCCGGGGTGGAGCGCGTGCGCGAGCACGTGCGGGCCGGCGACGTGTTCCAGACGGTGCTCAGCCAGCGGTTCCAGCTGCCCACCGACGTCGACGCCCTCGACCTCTACCGGGTGCTGCGGGCCACCAACCCCTCGCCGTACATGTACCTGCTGCGCTTCGCCGGGCGCGAGTCGCCCTTCGACGTCGTCGGGTCCTCGCCGGAGGCGCTGGTCACCGTCACCGGCGACCGCGCCGTCGTCCACCCGCCGGCCGGCACCCGCCCCCGTGGGACGACCCTGGAGGCCGACGTCCGGCTGGCCGAGGAGCTGCTGGCCGACCCCAAGGAGCGGGCCGAGCACGTGATGCTGGTCGATCTGGCCCGCAACGACCTGGGCCGGGTCAGCGTGCCGGGCACCGTGGAGGTCGCCGACTTCATGCGGGTGGAGCGCTACAGCCACGTGATGCACCTGGTGTCCACCGTCGGGGGCCAGCTGGAGCCCGGCCGCGACGCCCTCGACGTCTTCGACGCCACCTTCCCGGCGGGCACCGTCTCGGGGGCACCCAAGCCGCGGGCGATGGAGGTCATCGAGTCCCTGGAGCCGACCCGCCGGGCGCTGTACGCCGGGACCGTGGGCTACGTCGACGCCAGCGGCGACATGGACATGGCCATCGCCATCCGCACCGCGGTGCTGCACGACGGTCGCGCCTACGTGCAGGCCGGCGCGGGGGTCGTCGCCGACAGCGACCCGGCGACCGAGGAGGCCGAGACGCGGCACAAGGCACGGGCCGTGCTGTCGGCGATCGCCACCGCGGAAGGCCTGCGGGAGCTGCGGTGAGCGGGAGCGCCCCGCAGGAGCGAGCGGGTGGAGCGGTGAGCCACCCGGTCGACGCCGCGGACACCGGGGCGGCGCGGCTTCGGCGGGAGCTCACCGCCGCCGTGCTGGGCTGCGCCCTCGGTGGGGCGCTGGCGCTGTCCGCGGCGTCGCAGCGGTGGCTGCAGGTCACGATCACGCGCCAGCCACCGCTACCGCCGGCCACCCAGGTCCTCACCGGCAGCCAGGTCGCCGCGCTGGTGCCGGCCTGCGGCCTGCTGCTGCTGGCCTCCGCGGTCGCGATGATCGCGGTGCGCGGGCTGGGCCGCACCGCGGTCGGGCTGCTGGTCGCCCTCGCCGGCGTTGTGCTCGGTTGGTCCGGCCTGCGCGCGCTGACCGGCGGCCTGGGCGCCACGGCGGCGGACGTGTCCGGCGTGGTCGGCCTGGGCGGTGCCCGGCCGACCAGCTCCCTGGTGGCCACCTGGCCGGCGCTGACCCTGGTCGCCGGGCTGCTCGCCGTGCTCGCCGGGTCGCTCGTGGTGCTGCGCGGGCGGCACTGGCCGGGCATGGGACGGCGCTACGAACGCACCGGCCCGTCCCCGGCGGCCGCCGGCGCCCAGCGGGCCCGCCCGGCCCGTCCCGAGACCGCCGAGGACCGGCACCAGGCCGCCTGGAAGGCCCTGGACCGCGGTGAGGACCCCACCGCCGGGCCGATAGTGTGACCGGACGTCACCCCGCCCCCGCCCAGCCCCCGGTCGGGTCGCCGATCGTCCCTCTCTAGAGTGATGTCACCGATCCGAGTGGTGAGGGGACATGCGATGACACACACTGAGGGATTGAGCTCATGAGCGTCCTCGACGACATCCTGGTCGGCGTCCGGGAGGACGTGGCGGCCAGGCAGGCGGCGACCCCGCTGGTCGAGGTGCAGGCAGCAGCCGCAGACGCCCGGCCCGCGGTGGACGCGCTGGCGGCGCTGCGCGCCCCCGGGGTCGGCGTCATCGCCGAGGTCAAGCGCCGCAGCCCCTCCAAGGGCTCGCTGGCCGAGATCACCGACCCGGCCGCGCTGGCCGTCCAGTACGCCGCCGGGGGAGCCCGCGTGATCAGCGTGCTCACGGAGGGTCGCCGCTTCGGCGGTTCGCACGCCGACCTCGCCGCCGTCCGCGCTGCCGTGGACGTGCCGGTGCTCTGCAAGGACTTCGTGGTCAGCAGCTACCAGGTGCACGAAGCGCGCGCGCACGGCGCCGACCTGGTGCTGCTCATCGTCGCCGCGCTGGAGCAGAACGCCCTGACCGGGCTGCTGGAGCGGGTCGAGTCGCTGGGCATGAACGCCCTGGTCGAGGTGCACACCGAGGAGGAGGCCGACCGGGCGCTGGCCGCCGGGGCCGCCGTGATCGGCGTCAACGCCCGCGACCTCACCACGCTGGACGTCGACCGCACCACGTTCGAGCGGATCGCCCCCGGGCTGCCCACCGGCGTGGTGAAGGTCGCCGAGTCCGGCGTCCGCGGCCCGCACGACCTGATCAGCTACGCCGGCGCCGGTGCCGACGCGGTCCTGGTCGGGGAGGGCCTGGTCACTGCCGGTGACCCGCGTCAGGCGGTCGCCGACCTGGTCACTGCCGGGTCGCACCCGGCGACCCCGCGCCCGACGCGGTAGTCCGCGCGCCACCCGCGCGCAGGAATTGTCGGACGGAGCGCCACACTGGAGGCGTGACCGCACTGCATCCTCCGGCCCGTGACGTCCGCGACCTGCCGGTGCGTCCGGAGTGGCCGGACGCGACCGGCCACTTCGGCCCCTACGGGGGCCGATTCGTGCCCGAGGCGCTC
The DNA here is from genome assembly GCA_025965775.1 of Modestobacter sp. Taxonomy (GTDB): domain Bacteria; phylum Actinomycetota; class Actinomycetes; order Mycobacteriales; family Geodermatophilaceae; genus Modestobacter. The sequence goes on from JAOPWG010000468.1 coordinate 2,795, forward strand.
ATCGCCGCGCTGGACGAGCTGACCGAGGCCTACGAGGCGATGCGGGTCGACCCGGCCTTCCTCGAGGAGTTCGCCCGCCTGCAGCGGGACTACACCGGCCGGCCCAGCCCGCTCACCGACGTCCCGAAGTTCGGCGAGCACTGCGGCGGCGCCCGGGTGCTGCTCAAGCGCGAGGACCTCAACCACACCGGCTCGCACAAGATCAACAACGTGCTGGGCCAGGCGTTGCTGACCAAGCGGATCGGGAAGACCCGGGTGATCGCCGAGACCGGCGCGGGGCAGCACGGCGTGGCGACGGCGACCGCGGCAGCGCTGATGGGGCTGTCCTGCACCGTGTACATGGGCGAGGAGGACACCCGCCGCCAGGCGCTCAACGTGG
>JAOPWG010000504.1 GCA_025965775.1 Modestobacter sp.
GCGACGCGCGGATCCCGGAGGCGGTCGACCACGACGTCCGGGTCCTGGTCATGTGCGAGCAGGGCTACACGTCCTCGCTGGCCGCGGCTGCCCTGCAGGACCTCGGACTGCACCGGGCGACCGACCTGATCGGCGGCTTCCACGCCTGGCTGGCGGCCGGGTTGCCGACCGTGCCGGGTGGCACCCCCGCCGAGCACCGGGTCCGCTTGCACGGCTGACCCGGGGGTGGGTCGGTGGCGGATCCGGATCGGGACGCAGCCGATCAGGGAAGACATCGTCGCTCCCCGGTGCTTGTGTCACGGACATGGCTTCACGACCCGTCCTGCTCACGGTCGACGACGACCCCGCCGTCAGCCGTGCGGTCGCGCGAGATCTGCGCCGCCGCTACGGCCAGACGCACCGGGTCGTCCGCGCCGACGACGGGCCGGGCGCCCTCGAAGCCCTGCGCGAGCTGGTCCTGCGCGGCCAGGAGGTCGCGATCCTGCTCGCCGACCACCGGATGCCCGGGATGACCGGCGTGGAGTTCCTCGAGCGGGCCATGGACATCGTCCCGCGCGCCAAGCGGGTCCTGCTCACTGCCTACGCCGACACCGACGCCGCGATCCGCGCCATCAACGACGTCGACCTGGACCACTACCTGCTCAAGCCGTGGGACCCGCCGGAGGAGCTCCTCTACCCCGTGCTCGACGAGCTGCTGGAGTCCTGGTCCCGCGCCGCCCCGGCTCCCTTCGACGGGATCACCGTGCTCGGCCACCAGTGGTCGGCCGAGACCCAGGAGCTCAAGGAGTTCCTGGCCCGCAACCAGGTCCCCTACCGGCACCTGACGGGCGAGGACGCCGCCGGCATCCGCCGGGCCGCGGACCTCGAGGACGACGGCCGGCTGCCGGCCACCGTCTTCCCCGACGGGACGGTGCTCGTCCGGCCCACGCTGCGCGACGTGGCGACCCGCTGCGGCCTGGCCACCACGGCCGGCAGTCCCTTCTACGACGTGGTCGTGGTCGGCGGCGGCCCGGCCGGGCTCGGCGCAGCGGTGTACGCGGCGAGCGAGGGGCTGCGCACGCTGCTGGTGGAGCGCACCGCCACCGGTGGCCAGGCCGGGCAGAGCAGCAAGATCGAGAACTACCTCGGATTCCCGCGCGGGGTGTCCGGCCACGACCTGGCCCAGCGGGCGCGCGACCAGGCGACGCGGTTCGGCGTCGAGGTGCTGACCGCGGCCGAGGTCACCGAGATCGCCCCCAAGGGGGACGGCCGGGCGATCCACTTCGCCGACGGCAGCCAGGTGGCCGCGCACTCGGTGGTGCTCGCGACCGGCGTCTCCTGGACCCGGTTGCCGGCCCGGGGCTCGGAGGAGTTCGCCGGCAGAGGCGTCTACTACGGCGCCGTCCCGCACGAGGCCGTCGACTGCGCCGGCGAGGAGGTCTACATCGTCGGCGCCGCCAACTCCGCCGGCCAGGCGGCGCTGAACTTCGCCCGCTACGCGCGACGGGTCGTGATGCTGGTGCGCGGCCCCGACCTGCGGCGCGGGATGTCCGAGTACCTGGTCGCGCGGATCGAGGCCTCGCCGGTCATCGAGGTCCGCACCTGCACCCAGGTGCAGGCCGTCGAGGGCGGAGAGCACGTCGAACGGTTGGTGCTGGCCGACGCGAACACGGGCGGGACCGAGATCGTCCCGGCGTCCCGGTTGTTCGTCTTCATCGGCGCGAAGCCGCTCACCGACTGGCTGGGCGAGGCCTTCCGGTGCGATCCCCGCGGCTTCCTGCAGACCGGCCCGGCGCTGCTGGACGCCGAGGGCCGGCCCCCGGCCGACTGGCCGCTCACCCGCGCGCCCTACCACCTGGAGTGCAGCGTCCCGGGGGTCTTCGTCGCCGGCGACGTGCGCGCCGAGTCCGTCAAGCGGGTCGCCTCGGCCGTCGGCGAGGGCGCCATGGCCGTCACGCTCGTGCACCGCTACCTGGAGGCGATCTGACCGTGACCCAGCAGATGAGCACCGGTTCGGGCGTCGGCCTGGCCGAGGTGCAGACGCTGTTCCTGTTCGCCGAGCTGGCCGAGGCCGACCAACGCTGGGTCGCCGAACGCTCCGAGCTGCGCGCCTACGACGCCGACGTGCAGGTCTTCGAGCAGGGCAACCCCGCCGACGCGCTCTACGTGCTGCTGGAGGGCGGGCTGCAGCTGTCCACGAGCGTCGACGGGGAGGATGTCGTCCTCAACGACACGACGCAGCGCGGCGCCTATGCCGGGGCTGTCCGGGCGTTCATCAACACCCGGGACCCGAACCTCCAGACCACCCTGCGCACCACCCGGCCCAGCCGGTTCCTCCGGCTGCCTGCCGAGGACTTCGGTGCCCTGGTGCACCGGCAGTGCCCGATGGCGGTGCACCTGCTCGACGGGCTGTACGAGGGCATCCGGGTCAGCGAGTCGACGATGCGCCAGCGGGAGCACCTGGTGCAGCTCGGCACGCTGTCGGCCAACCTGGCCCACGAGCTGAACAATCCCGCGGCCGCCGCGGTTCGGGCCACCGAACAGCTGCGCTCCCGGGTCGCCGGGATGCGCCACAAGCTCGGCCTGCTCGCCGAGGGCGGGGTCTCCGCCGAGCTGGTCGCCCGGCTGATCAAGACCCAGGAGGGCGCCGTCGAGCGGGCCGAGAAGCCCCGCCCCCGGCTGACCGCCCTGGAGGAGAGCGACCTGGAGGACGCCATCGCCGACCGGCTGGAGAACGTCGCCGTGGCCGGCGCGAACGACCTCGCCCCGGTCTTCGCCGCCTCCGGGATGGACGCCGACTGGGTCGACGAGGTCATCGAGCAGGTCGACTCGGGGCCGGCGTGGGACGGGGCGTTCGGCTGGTTGGGCTACACGCTGGAGACCGAGGCGCTGATGGATGAGATCGAGGAGGCCACCACGCGCATCTCCTCCCTCGTCGGCGCGGTCAAGCAGTACTCGCACCTGGACCAGGCCCAGCACCAGGACGTCGACGTCCGGCCCGGTCTGGACAGCACGCTGGTGATGCTCGGCCGCAAACTCGGCGGCGTCGAGGTGCGCCGCGACTACGACGAGGACCTCCCCCGGGTGCCCGGCTACCCGGCCGAGCTGAACCAGGTGTGGACCAATCTGATCGACAACGCGGTGGATGCGCTGCGCGGCTCCGGTGTGCTGGTGCTGCGCGCCCGCTCGGTGGACGGCAGCGTGCTGGTCGAGGTCGCCGATGACGGTCCCGGCGTCCCGGAGGCGGTCCGCGAGAGCCTCTTCGAGCCCTTCGTCACCACCAAGGGCGCCGGCGAGGGCAGCGGGCTGGGCCTGGACAACGCCCGGCGGATCGTCGAGCGCCGGCACGGTGGGTCACTGAGCTACACGACCGGCCCCGACGGCACGACCTTCCGCGTCCGCCTGCCGGCCGGCCGGCCCTGACCCCCACCCGACCCCGCGGGGGCTTCGGGTACCGAGAGCCCGCCGGGGGTCAGCGGAGATAGGGGATGGTCTGCGGGCCCTCGGGCAGCACGCACACGCGCGCACCCGGCCCCCCCTTCTCCACCGCCTCGGCGACAGCGGCCGCGATGTCGGCCGTCTGCGCGAGGTGCGCCTCGGCCAGCTCGTCGTCGGAGAGGTACGAGGTGTGCATGACGACCCGGTGCGCGGCCTGGATGCGGGCCTGGATCTGCACCTGCCACTGGTCGGGGACGGTGACCTCGCGGGCGCTGATCAGCTCCAGCAGCGCCTCGGGTGAATCGGCGGAGGTGAGCACCTCCCGGTAGGAGCCGTGGTCGGGGAAGCCGTCGGCGCACTCGGCGGCGCAGACGATCAACCCGTCGCGGCGGGCCACCTGGGCGGCGGCGGACATCCCCTTCACCGACTGGTACAGGTTCTGGTCGAGCGGGAACCCGGACCCGGTGGTGACGACGACGTCGAACGGGGCATCGACAGGGGCCATCGCCACCTCGCGGGCCCGCTCGATGGCCACCGCGTGCATCGCCAGGATGTCGCTGCCGCCGAACGCGGCGATCACCTCCTGGCGCTGGTTGAGGATGACGTCGAAGGCGTAGGTCACCCCGGTGGCGGCGGCGATGGCCCGGACGTCGTCGTGCACCGGGTTGCCCTGGGTGACCCCCCAGGTGGCGCGTGGGTCACCGATCCGCTTCGCGTCGTGCAGCACCAGCACGGTGTCCAGCGCGGCCAGCCCGGGGGCGACCATCTTGGGGCCGCCGGAGAACCCGGCGAAGAAGTGCGGCTCGACGAAGCCGGTGGTCAGCCGGACGTCGGCGTCCACCCACTGCTCGTCGAGCCAGACCGGGACGCCGTCGCCGTGGGTGCCGACGAAGCGGTGGGTGTCGCCGGCCCGGGAGTCGTGGTTGACGATCCGCACCGCGTCGACGACCGCATCGCCGAACATGGCCCGCAGCTCGGCCCCGGTGTTGGCCCGATGGGTGCCGGTGGCGACCAGCACCACGACGTCGTCGAGGTCGACGACGCCGTCCAGCTCCTCCAGCAGCACCGGGATCATCAGGTGCCGGGGCTGGGCACGGGTGCCGTCGCAGGCCGAGATCGCCACCGTCTGCCCGCGCTGCACCCGCTCGCGCAGCGGCAGCCCGGACACCGGCTCGCGCAGCGCGCGGCGCAGCTCGGCCGGGACGTCGGGCGCGGCGGCGTGCGGCACCGGGGTGATCACCGCGGCGTCGTCGGGCACCTCGACGGTCAGCCCGTCGCGCCCGTAGGCCAGGGTCACCTGCCGCATGACGGCCTCCTCGTCCCGCGACGTCGTGGGTCGGCCCATTCCACCACCCCGGCGGCCATCGGGCCGGGCGGCCGCGTTGCCTGGACAACTCCCCGCCGCTGCCGCCACACTCCGCCCACATCCACCGCGGACAACGACGTCAGCAGGAGGAACGGGTGGTCCAGCCGTTCGGCACCAACGGCATGCAGGTCGGCCCGGACGGCATCCGGCGGTACACCGGGCTGCCGCGCAACCTCGTGCAGCTGCTCCGCGGTGCCGTCGACGTGCACCCCGACCGCACCGCGCTCGTCGAGCTGGGCGGGGAACGGCTCAGCTACGCGCAGCTGTGGGACCGCGCCGCCCGGGTGGCCGGTGGTCTGCGCGCAGCGGGCGTCGGCCGCGGCGACCGGGTGGCCAACCGGCTGCCGAACGGCAACGACTGGGTGGTCGCGTTCTGGGGGACGCTGCTGGCCGGCGCCGTCGTCGTCCCGGTCAACACCCGGTTCACCCCACCGGAGGTGGAGTACGTCCTCGCCGACTCCGGCGCTGCCGCCCTGTTCGAGCCGGGCCTCCCGCTGCCGGACGGCGAGCCCCTCATCGTCGACGACCAGGCCCACGGTGAGCTGGCCGGGATCTTCTACACCAGCGGGACGACGGGGTTCCCCAAGGGCGCGATGACGACCCACGAGAACTTCCTGTCCAACGTGGAGACCTGCCTGCGCTGCCTGGCGCTGGACCGCACCGCCCACCTGTCCACGCTGATCACGGTGCCGCTGTTCCACGTCACGGGGTGCAACTCGCAGCTGCTGGTGCT